>DASSMN010000321.1:0-16974 GCA_035688885.1 Gemmatimonadales bacterium | reverse complement strand
TCCCTCGCGGCGGCCTGGAGGGAATTGGGGATGGGGCTGACCGCGCTGGCCCGGCACTTCCTGCCCCTGCTCATCGGCCTCGCCGTGGGCAGCGTGCTGGCCTTCCAGCTGGATCGGGTCTACGGAGCCGACTCCAAGATCGATGTCGCGGCCTTTGGCGCGGCCGTGGCCATCGGGCTTGCGCTCAACATCCGCACCTGGGTGCGCCGAGTGGCGGGCGCACCCAGCGCGGGTCCGAGCGCGCTGGCGCGTGCCACCGGCGAGCTCGCCTCGTCGCTCACGCTGGTGCTCCGAACCCGCACCCTGGTGTACGTCTTTCTGGGCGGCGCGTTCATCTCGTTCGGGGTGAACGGTCTGATCGGGTGGGCGCCGACCTTCATGGCGCGCGAGCTGGACTTGTCGGTGGCCAAGGCCGCCGCGCTGCTCGGTACCTGGGGACTGGTCGCCGCCATCAGCGGCACGGTATGCGGCGGTCTCGTGGCCGACAGCCTTCGCCGCCGCACGCAGACCGGCCGGGTGCTCACGGTCGCGCTCGGGCTCCTGATCGGTGGGCCGCTCACGCTGTGGCTCCTGACCGTGCGCGACCTCGCGCTCTTCGTGCCGCTGTTCTTCGCGGCGTTCTTCTTCATTTCGTGGTACAGCGGTCCGATCGCGGCCGTGATCTTCGACGTCGTCCCGGCGCGCATCAGCGCGACCGTGGCCGGCGCCTACCTGCTCTTCATCCATCTGGCGGGCGACACCGTGGCGTTTCCACTGGTGGGCGCGCTGTCGGACCGATTCGGCCTGGATCGCGCCGTGCTGGTGCTGCCCTCGGTCGCGATCGCCGGCGGGCTCATCATTCTCGCGGCGACCCGCACCGTGGCCCGGGACATGGCGCGTGCTACCGCGAGTTCTTGAACACCAGATCCACCAGCTCCTCGTACATCGCATCGGCTCGCGTGGCATCCTCCGATCGGATCGCCTCGGTCGCGCAATGCTTGAGATGGTTGTGCAGCAGCGACCGGCTGACGCCCCGAAGCGCCTCCTGCACCGAGGATACCTGCGTCAGCACGTCGGCGCAGTACCGCTCCTCGTCGACCATCTTCTGCAGGCCGCGAATCTGACCCTCGATCCGCCGGAGGCGGGTCTGCACGGCCCGTTTGATCTCGGGATCCACGGCAACGGCGTGGGTCCCGTCGCCCGGACGGGCGCAGGCACAGGGCACGACAGGCTGCGTCATGGACGACCTCGAGGGACAAAGCGGCGGAGCCGCAGACTGTTGGAGATCACGCTCACCGAGCTCACGGCCATGGCGGCCGCGGCAAACGCGGGCGTGAGACGAAGACCGAACGCGGGATACAGCACGCCGGCGGCCACCGGTATGCCGATGACGTTGTAGACGAAGGCCCAGAACAGATTCTGCCGGATGATCCGCATGCTCTGTCTGGCAAGCTCGATCGCGCTCACCACGCCGAGCGGGTCCCCCCGCATAAGGGTTACCGCACCCGCCTCCACCGCCACGTCCGTGCCGGTGCCCATGGCGATGCCGACATCGGCCTGAGCCAGCGCCGGCGCGTCGTTGAGACCGTCGCCTACCATGGCGACGACGCGGCCCTGCTCCTGGAGACGGCGAATCTCGTCCAGCTTCCGATCGGGCGGGACCTCGGCCAGCACCCGTGTGATGCCGACGCGCGCGGCCACCGCTTCCGCAGTGCGCGGGTTGTCGCCGGTGAGCATGATGGCCTCGAGCCCCAGCCGGCGGATGTTCGCGACTGCCGCCGCGCTGGCCGGCTTGATCGGATCCGCGACCGCGATGAGACCTGCCGGCTGATGTGCGACGGCCACGTACATCGGGGTCCGGCCCGCTGAGGCGGCCGCCTCTGCCCGCGCGGCCAGCGACCCCGCCTCGATGCCGACCTCCCGCATGAGCGCGAGATTGCCCACGGTCACCTGCCGACCGCCGACTTCGCCCGCGACCCCGAGGCCGGTGCGGCTCTCGAACCCGGTCACCGGCCGCTCGGCCAGGCCGCGGCGCGCCGCCTCGGCCACGATTGCCTCGGCCAGGGGGTGTTCGCTCAGCCGCTCGACCGCCGCGGCCAGTGTCAGGAGCTGGTCCTCGTCCTCGACCGGGCCTTGGGCCATGAGCTCGACGGCCTCGACCGCGGGCCGGCCTTCGGTGATGGTGCCCGTCTTGTCGAACACCACGGTGTCTAGCGCCTCGCTCCGCTCGAGCGGCTCGCCGCCCTTGATCAGCACCCCCAGCTCCGCGCCCCGCCCGGTGGCCACCATGACCGCGGTCGGCACGGCCAAACCCATGGCGCAGGGGCACGCGATGATCAGCACCGTGACCGCGGAGACCAGCGCGTGCAGGTACGCCGGCGCCGGGCCCACATCGAACCACACCACGAAAGTGACCACCGCGATCGACAGCACGACCGGCACGAATACGGCCGACATCCGGTCGGCCAACCGCTGGATCGGCGCCTTGCTGCCCTGCGCCTGCTGCACCAGGCGGATGATGCGGGAGAGCACCGTGGCGCTTCCCACCGCACCGACCCGGAAACGAAACGCGCCGTTGCGATTGAGCGTGGCGCCGATCACCTTGTCGCCCACCCGCTTGGGCACGGGAATCGGCTCGCCCGTGAGCATGGATTCATCCACGTTGCTGGTGCCGTCGAGGATGACACCGTCGGCCGGCACCGTCTCGCCGGGGCGGACCACGACCTCGTCTCCGGCCCGGAGCGCCGCGAGCGGGACCTCCTCCTCCCGGCCGTCGCGAACCACCCGGGCCGTGTCGGGTCGGAGCGCGATGAGCCGCCGGATGGCCCCCGTAGTCTGACTCTTGGCCCGGGCCTCGAGCAGGTTGCCGAGCAGCACCAGCGTGATGATCCAGACCACCGGCTCGAAGTACTCGAACGGCTGAATGCCCCGTGCGGCGAACCAATCGTCGAACAGCGTCACCGCCGTGCTGTAGAGGAAGGCCGCGCCGGTGCCCACCGCAATCAGCGTGTTCATGTCGGCGGCGTGATGCCGGAAGGCCGCCCAGGCCCTGGTGTAGAAATGGCGCCCGGCCCAACCCACGACCGGGAGCGTGAGCAGCAGCATGGCATAGCGAGCGGTCTCGCTCATGTACCGCATGGAGATCACCGAGACCAGCACGGTGATCGCCCCGCTCACGGCGAGCTTTCGACGCAGCTCGCGCAGTTCGGCCGCCCGAGCCGCGTCCTGCCCGTCGAGCTGCGACTCGCTGGACTCTTCCGGCAGCGGCAGCTCCGCGCCGTATCCCGTGCCGCGAATGGTCTCGACCAGCCGCTCGGGCGATGTGACTGCCGGATCGTACTCGACCGTCGCCCCGCCGGTCATGAGGTTCACATTGGCGGAGCTCACGCCGTGGCTGCGCTCGAGCGTGCGCTGGATGCGGCTGCTGCACGCGGCGCAGGTCATGCCCGTAACCGGGATGGTGCACGACTCGTGAGCCGCTGTCATGGTCTCCGTCACGCTCAGCCTTCCTTCTCCGCTATGATGGTTCCGTGGAGCATGCCCATGCCAGAGGCGAACTCATAGCGGCCCTCGCCGGGCGTGAAGCTCACGGCCGTGGTCTGATGAGGCGGCAGGAAGGTGCGAATGCCGAACTCGGGCAGCACGACCTCTTCGGTGCACGGGTTGGTCTCCTCGCGGTGGAATTCGAGCCGGACCGGCGAGCCGGCGCGCACCCGAATGACCGCGGGGTCATAGCCGCCCTTCACTTCGATCCGGATCCGCTGGGCACCTGCGCCGTCCGCGCCGGCCACGACCGCGACCCTGCCGGCGACGAAGAAGTACCAGTAGATCCACGCGATCACCGCCGCACCGAGCAGAGTGACCGCAAGCTCCGCGGTAGTCATGCGGCAGTCGCGCGGTATCCGGCGTCGGCCACGGCGGCCTCGATGCGCGCGGGGTTCACCTGCTGGTCGTCGTACCGCAACTCGGCACGACCCATTCGGACCGACTCCACTTCGACGCCGGGCAACTCGGCCAGGGCGCGGTTCACGGCATTCATGCAGTGGCCGCAGCTCATGCCGTCGATGTGGAGGGTGAGATGCTGCATGGGTGGCTCCTGTAAGGGACCCGAGGAGCCTAACATAGGGGAGGGGGGTATGTCAACCTCGGTTCTTTCTTAGGCTTTCGGGATCGGCCGTCGGCGGCAGCAGGCTGCAACGGCGGCGGGCAGGACGCCACGAGCGCGGTGTTCACCCGTGCCACACCGCGGGCGCCAGCCATGTAACTCATTGTCACTGTAGAGTATGCGGTAACCCCATCGGCGGCATACGACGTGCCCCGACCGCGGGGCATGTCCGCCGACGATCCCGGGTTTGCTCCACCCGACTCGCCTTCCCAGGGTGAGCCGCTCGTCCCGCTGCTTCGGGCCGAGCAGGCGCTCGAGGATCCCGATGCGCTCGCCACCTGGCACGAGGCGCTGTCCGACGCCCTTTCCCCGGATCTGCCCCACGATCTGCTCGCGCTGTGGCTTTACCCCTGGCATGGCGGCGTGGTCCTGCTTGGTCCCGAGGCGCTGGCGCAGGACCAGCTCGCCGTCCCGCTCCCGTCGCCCCAGGTGGATCCCGGTCAGGTGGAGCTGCTCGAGGACATCGTGCGCGACGCCGGCTATGGCTCGGTAGCGTGTTGCCCGGTGCGATCGGGCCGGCGCGACGTGGGCCTGGTGCTCGCCGCCGACCTGCGGCCGGATCGGTATGGTGAGTCGCAGCGCCTGACGCTCGCGGTCGCCGCGCAGCGGCTGGCCCCGATGCTCGGCCGCGTGGCCCGGCAATGGGGCAGCCCGGCGCATCCGACACGCGAAGCCGAGCGGCTGGCGCGGCTGGTCGATGCGGTGGGCGCCGCGGGTGAGCGCGGGGGCTCTCCCCAGCTGTACCTGGCCGAGTTGGGTCGCGCCCTCGAGCCGATCCTTCCGCATGATACGCTGGAGCTGCTGCTGGCCGATGCGGACGACAGCCGCGTGTATCGCCTGGGGGAGCATACGGCCGGCCCGCTGTGGGGCGACCCATCGCTGATGATGGCGCGAGAGCATCTCGACCTTCCGGCGCTGTTCGGGCCGCGCGACACGATCCTCATCGCGGACACCTACCAGGACCCACGCTGGCCCCGCGGGTACTTCACCGTCGAGGAGCCGGCCGGCGCGGAGCTTCGCGCCGTCGTCGGCACACGAATCCGCCTGCCTCGCAGCGGGACGGCATACCTGCTGGCCGGCGGCGTCGGCGCGGATCTCTACACCGATGCCGACGCCGATCTGCTCAGGCGGGTGGGCGCGCTGATCGGTTCCCAGGTGGCAGTGCTGGTAACGGCTGCGTCCCAGGCGGCCCCTCCTATTGCGAGCCCCGCCAGCGGCCCCAGCCTGCTCGAGGCGGCCGAGCTGCTTGCCACCGGTACCGAGTTCGCGGAGACGACCCGCCGCGTGGCCGACCTGGCCGGCCGCGTCCTGCCGTTCGACGACATCCGGTTCGCCATCCGGCTGAGCGAAGGGGACCGCGTGGTGCTGCTCGAGCCCGGCGAGCGCCGCCCGCTTCCCGACCTTCCGCTCATTCCCGTGGCCGGCACGGCGCTGGCCTCGGTGCTCCAGGGCGAGATTCCCAGCTCGTTCCAGGTCGTTCAGGGTGAGGCGCGGCTGCTGGTGCCGCTCCGGGTGGCCGGCCGGGTGCACGGCGCGCTGGTGCTCACCGCTCGGCCGCCGGCCGTGCTCCGCGAGGTGCACCTCCATCCGGCGCAGCAGCTCGCCGATATCGTCGCGGCGCACCTGGAGCTGCTCCGGCGGACGGCCCTGCTGCCGACACCCTACGCGCCGGGGTGGAAGAAAGTCCGCTGAGCTCGCCTCACACCTCGAGCCGGTCGCCCTCCCTCGCCACGTACGCGTACAGCACCGGCATCAGGAACACGCTGATCAGCAGCCTGGAGAACAATCCGCCCACGATGACCAGCGCGAAGGGGCGCTGCGAATCGGAGCCTACGCCGGTGGACACCGCGGCCGGCAGGAGCCCGAGCGCCGCCACCAGGGCGGCCATCATGATCGGCCGGAGGCGGTTCAGTGCGGCCTCGTGCGCCGCGATGGCGATGGGCACGCCGCCCTGTCGCAGCTCGTTGGCGTGAGAGATGTACACGACGGCCGTCTGGACCGAGACGCCGAACAGCGCCAGGAAGCCGATCCCGGACGACACCGAGAACGGGGTCCCCGTCAACGCGAGCGCCACCAGACCTCCCACCGGGGCCGACAACACTACCCCGATGACCGTGATCAGCGGAAAGCTGAAGTTCCGGTACAGCGCGAACAGCAGCACGAAGATGAGCACGATCGTGAGCGGGAGCACCACTGCCAACTGGGTGCGCGAGGCCGTGTACTCCTCGTATTCGCCGCCCCAGACGACCTGGTACCCGGGCGGCAGGGGCACGGCCGCGCGGACCTCCCGCTGCGCCTCCTGCACCGTCCCCGCGAGATCCCGGCCCTCCACCGCGAACTGGACGCCGATGTACCGCGAGTTGTTCTCGCGATAGATGAATGAGGCGCCGCTGTTCACGCTGATGGTCGCCAGCTGGCTGAGCGGGATCTGCTGCCCGTCAGGGGCGGCCACCAGGATCTGGCCGATCTGCTCGGGCGTTTCGCGGAACCTGGGCTCGAGCCGGACCACCAGGTCGAACGACTTCTCGCCCTGCACCACCGACGTCGCGGCGACGCCCCCCACCGCGGCCTCGATCAACCCGTTCACGTCGGCCACGTTGATGCCGTACCGCGCGATGCGGTCGCGGTCGATCGCGAGCGTCAGGCTCGGCTGGCCCAGCTCCTCCACCACCGTGATCCGGCTCATGCCGGGCACCCGGTGCAGCACGCGCTCGATGGCCCGCCCCTTGGCTTCCAGCACCTGGAGGTCGGGACCGAACACCTTCACCGCCAGCGCGCTCTTGAGCCCCGTCTCGGCTTCGTCGACCGCGTCCTCCGCGGGCTGCGTGTAGTTGAAGCTCACGCCCGGGAAGACCGAAAGCTTCCGGTTCATGGCGTCGATCAGCTCGGGCTTGCTGTGATACGCGCCATTCCATTCGCCGTAGGGCTTGAGCCCGACATAGAACTCCGCGTTGAAGAAACCGGTCGGATTGGTGCCGTCGTCGGGCCGGCCGTGCTCCGAGGCCACGACCGTGACTTCGGGGAAGCCCCGGAGGATGCGGCGAAACTGGGGCACCAGCCTGGACGATTCCTCGAGCGAGATGGTCGCGGGCATGGTCGCCCGGACCCAGAGGGCGCCCTCGTCGAGGTGGGGCATGAACTCGGCGCCGATGCCGGCCGTCAACAGCAGCGATGCGGCGAACAGCCCGACCGACGCCACCACGGTCGCGCGCGGCCACGCGAGGCAGAGGTCGAGGATGCGCGCGTAGGCGGCACGGATGGCATCGAACACGGGGTTCGCGCGCTCGCGTACGCCCCGGCGGAAGAACACGGCGCAGAGCACGGGAACCAGCGTCAGCGTCATGATCGTGGCGCCGGCGAGCGCGAAGATGGTCGTGTCCGCCATGGGCCGGAACAGCCGGCCCGACGGCCCGGAGAGCGTGTAGATCGGCAGGAACCCGGCCACGATGATCGCCACGGCGTACACCACCGGGCGGTCCACCTCGGCGGCCGCCTCCGTGAGCACCTCTCGAATCGAGTACTCGGTTCCGTGCCGGCGGGCCAGGCTGCGATACATGTTTTCGACCATCACCACGGCGCCGTGCACCAGGATGCCGAAGTCGATGGCGCCGATGGAGAGCAGGTTGGCCGGAACACTGCGCAGATCGAGGCAGATGAAGGCGATCAGCAGCGCCAGCGGGATGGTCACCGACACGATGAGGCCCGCTCGGACATCGAACAGAAAGAAGATCAGGACGGCCACCACCAGCAGGATCCCCCGGAGCAGGTTGCCCTCGACGGTCCGGGTGGTGAGGCGGATCAGGTCGCTCCGGTCGTAGAACGGCACCACCCGCACGTCCTTGGGAAGCACCGTCGAGTTGAGCCTCGCGGTTTCGGCCTGGACCCCCTTGAGCACGGTCTGCGCCTGCTCGCCGGTGCGCATCAGCACCACGCCCTCGACGGCGTCCGGCTGATCGCCGAAACCGAACTGGCCCAGCCGAGGCGCGTAGCCGATGACCACCTGGCCCACGTCCCGCACCAGAATCGGGATGCCGTTCTTCACGGCCAGCACGACCTTCCCGATGTCTTCGGGTATCTGCAGCCGGCCGAGCCCGCGGACGTAGTAGAATTGCCCGCCTTCGGAGTAGAAGCCGCCGCCTGCGTTGCCGTTGTTCGCCCCCAAGGCCAGAGCCACGGCCGGGACCGACAGGCCCGCGCCGGCGAGCCGGTTGGGGTCGAGGACCACCTGGTACTGCATCGTCTGTCCGCCGAAGCCCGACAGGTCGGCCACGCCGGGCACCGCCTTGTAGGCTTTCGAGAGCACCCAGTCCTGAATCGTCTTGAGCTCCATGGGCGACCGATCGGGACTTTGCAGCACGTACCGGTACACCAGGCCGGAGGGCGAGAACAGCGGGGCGACGTCCGGGCTGACACCGTCCGGCACGTCCACGTCGCGCAGCTTCTCGAACACCCGTTCGCGCGCGAAATAGTTGTCGGTGCCGTCCTTGAACACGAGCCGCACGTCCGAGAGCCCGTACAGCGAGATCGAGCGGACCACGTCCAGCCCCGGCAGCCCGTTCATCTCGGTCTCGATCGGCACGGTGAGGAGCCGTTCCACCTCCTCGGCGGCGTGCCCGGGCCATTGCGTCGTGATCTCGACCGTCGGCGACGAGAGATCGGGGTACGCGTCGATCGGCAGCCGCGAGAACGACCACACGCCGGCAGCCGTGACGGCGACGGCGGCGCCGAGCACCATGCCCGGCTGCCCGAGCGCGAGCGCGACGATGCGGTGAATGAACGACCGCCGTGTGGTCGTGGACGGGGTGGGCACGTCCGGGTCGGTGCTCACTGGGTCGCGGCGCCTTCGAGGAACAGCGCCCCGTCGGTCACCACCGATTCCCCGGCCGTGAGACCGGACGCGATCTCGTACCGATCGTCGACCCGCCCGCCCAGGTCCACCCGGCGACGCGCGAATCCGCCCGCCGCCGCCACGTACACGTACGGCAGGTTCTCGTCATCCCGGAGCACCGCCGCCACCGGCACCAGCAGGCCGGTGCTCGGCGAAGCCGCGCGAATCGTCACCCGGACCAGCATGTCGCGGCGCAGCACCCGTCCGGTATTGGGTACCACCACGCGAACGGCCGTGGCCTTGGTGGCCGGATCCACCAGATCGGCCACGTAGTCCACCCGCCCGGTCAGCGTGTCGGGCGCGGCATTGGTGGTGACCAGCGCGGTCTCGCCGCGCCGAACCGAGCCGACGTCGCTCTCGAACACGTTGGCCATGACCCACACGGTCGAGAGGTCGGCGATGGTGAAGCAGGGTGTGGTCCCCGCCTGCAGGAGCTGTCCGGGAGTGACCAGCTTCTCGACCACCGTTCCCCCGATGGGCGCCCGGATGGCGCTCTCGGCCGTGGGCACCGGCTTGCCCTCGCGAATGGCCCCGATGGCCGTGTCGTCGAGCCCCAGCGAGCGGAGCTGCGACACGGCCGCGTCGCGATCCGCCGTGGCCGCCGCCAGATCGGTCCGCGCCTGATCGAGGTCGCTCCGCGAGAGGGCGTCGTTGGTGAACAGCTGCTCGTCGAGCGCCGCGATGCGTGAGGCGTTGCGCCACGCACCCTCGGCCTTGCGGTAGCCGGCCACCGCGGCGGCGAAGTCGGGCGAGGCCACCACCGCCAGCGGCTGGCCGCGCTCCACCCGCGCCCCGGGCGACACCAGAATCCGCGACACCGGCCCGGAGATGGGGGCGATGACCTGGGTCGAGCGGTCGCCGTTGAAGGCCACCGTTCCGGTCGTCGTGACGCTCGCCTTGTAGGTCTCGGGCTGCACCTTCGCCACGTGGATCCTCGACCGCTGCGCCGTGTCGAGCTCTACGGTGCCGACCTGGCCCGCCGAAGTCGTGACGCTGTCGCCGGTGTCGGTCCGCCGCCCGCCGCCGCCGCACGAGGCCATGGTGGCGGCGGCCAGAAGACAGGCCGCGCCGAGGGCTGGCTTAGTGATCATGGGTGTCTCCGGTATCGAGCGAATCCAGCGGAGTGGCGGCCGCGCGCTCCAGCTCCGCTCGGGTGTCGTTGGCGGCTGCCAGCGCGTCGGTGTACTGACTCTCGGCGTCGAGCAGGTTGCGCCGGGCATCGAGCAGCTCCAGCGCGGACAGCCCACCCAGGCCATAACTGACGGACGCGATGCGGTAGGCCTGGCGAGCCAGCGGGAGGAGCTGATCCCGGATGTAGATCGCCTGGCGGAGCGCGGTCGCAGCCGCGGCATGCGACGCCCTGAGGTCCTGGCCCACCTGACTCTCCAGGTCGCGATACGACGCGGCCAGCTCGAGCTCGCGATGGCGAGCCTCGCCGATCTCACCGTGAGTGCGCTGCCAGTAGAGGAGGGGAATCGGCAGGGACACCCCGGTGAACAGCACGCCGGGGCCGGGGTCGGCATAGTCCCGGGTCACCCCGATCGTGAAGTCGGGAAGCCAGGACTCGCGCGCCAGGCCGGTGGCGGCGCGCGCGCCTTCCTGCTGGCTCCTGAGGTCGGCCAGCTCGGGCCGGGCCGCGAGAGCGGCGGCCAGCAGGCGGTCGAGATCGGGCGGCGGCGGGGGCACGCCCAGCGAATCGGCCGCCGCGATGGGCGCACCCAAGGGACGGCCGACCAGCCGGTTGAGCGCGGCGCGCGCGTTGGCGACGTCCCGCTCGTTCGCGATGAGATCGTTCTCGGCCCGGGCCAGTTCGGTCTGCGCTCGTATCAGATCGAGCTTGGGCGTGGTGCCGGCGTTGTAGCGCGCTTGCGCTCGTCGGACGAAGTCTTGGGCCAGTGCCCTGGCCTCACGGAGATCGCGCTGGCGGCGGAGCGAGGCCAGCAGCGAGTCGTAGGTCTCGGTCGTCTGCGCCGTGATCTGTTGCCGGGCCAGCGTGGCCGCGAACCCGGCGGAGCGGACGTCGGCCGTCCCGACCCGGCCCTGCAGCCGGAACTTGTCGATGAACGGGATCGTGACCGTCGCCGTGACGCTCCGCTCGGTGCCGCCGCCGGCTCCGAACAGGCCCGGCGACTGCACGAACGCGGCCTCGAACTGCGGGTCCGGGATGGCGGTGGCCTGCGTCTTTCGCGCGCGCGCCTGCGCCACCTGCTCCGCGGCCACCTCGAGCTGAGGATTGCGGGCCAGCGCCTGAGCGACGGCCTGACCGCGGGTGAGGCACAGCAGTCCCTGATCCGCCGAGCCGGATCGGGCCGCGGTATCAGCGTTGGGTCGCTCGCAGTCGGGCTGGAGCGTCAGGTCGAGCGAATCGGCCGGGCTCGGTCCTCGCGCCGCCGAATCGGCGGCGCCGCGAGGAACCTGAGCTCTCGCGACGGCGGCTTCCGCTAGCCAGATGGCCAGCAGGACGACCGTCCGGGCACGGACGGGCATGATGGCTCCGATGTC
Source organism: Gemmatimonadales bacterium (assembly GCA_035688885.1). Taxonomy (GTDB): domain Bacteria; phylum Gemmatimonadota; class Gemmatimonadetes; order Gemmatimonadales; family GWC2-71-9; genus CAVVWJ01. Next base: position 5,440 of record DASSMN010000321.1, on the reverse strand, counting down.
GAGGAGTCACGCGCCCGGAATGGGCGCGCGAACATCACACGGAACGGAGCGGAGGCGGACCTCGAGAGCTGGCCGGTCGGTGGGAAGTGGAGTGCGGGCTGGCGGCCTGCGGCGCCGGGCGTTCCCGGCGGACCAGCGCGGTGGACTCGATCGAGATGCTGGTCGACTGCGGCGGGCAAGGCGAAAAAATGGCCGCCTGGCAGAACGCGCAGGTGGCCTCGTCGTGGACCGGCGGCGGGAGCGACTCCCGCGGCGCACTGATGGTGGGGCTGGTGACCGGTTGGACCGCCGCGGGCGGCTCCACGCCTGCGGCCACGCCCACGGCAAGGGGGAGCGCCAGGAGGAGCAGCCGGAACACGCGACCGGGTCGCACGCAGGAAAGGTGAACCGGTGGTTCCAGGGGTTCAAGGCCTGGCGCGCCGAGCTACCCCAGGGTCGCCCGGCGCATCGGACCGTCGGTGGGCAGGATGAACCAGAACGTCGACCCCTTGGCCGGGATCGACTCTGCCCCGATCCGTCCCCCGTGCAGCTCCACGAACTTCTTCGACAGCGCCAGCCCCAGGCCGGTGCCCTGCGCCTGCCGGCTCGCCGAGGTCTCCACCTGGCTGAACTCCTGGAACAGCTTGCTCATGTCCTCGGGCGCGATGCCGATCCCGGAATCCGCCACGGCGACCCAGACGACCTCCTGGGTCACCGATCGCCGCTCGTCACCGGTGCGCTCCGAAGGCACCGGGAGGGGCGCTCGGGTGCGCACCGCGGAGAGCTCGATCAGCCCGCCCTCGGGCGTGAACTTCGACGCGTTGGAGAGCAGGTTGAACAGGATCTGGCGCACCCGAATCCCATCGGCGAGCACCGCGAGCGGGCCCTCGTCCAGCGTGACCCTGCACTCCTGGCGCTTGGACGCGCGAAGGCTCGCCGTGTCCGACACGGCGCCGGTGATCGCCTCGCGCAGGTCGGTCGGCGCGAGCGTCAGCGTCATCCGGCCGGCCTCGATCTTCGACAGGTCGAGCACGCTGTTGATCAGCGCCAGCAGGTGACGGCCGTTCCGGAGCACGGACTCGAGGAAGTCGCGCTGCTGCGCCGACAGCTCGCCGGCGCCGCCCTCGAGCATCAGGTCGGAGAACCCGATGATCGCGTTGAGCGGGGTCCGGAGCTCGTGCGACATGTTGGCGAGGAACTCGCTCTTGAGCCGCGTGGCGCGCTCGAGCTCGATGTTCTTCGCCGCGAGCGCCCGCTCGTTGCGCCGGCTCTGCTCCAGCACCGCCGCCCGGTCGAGTCCGACCACCACCTGGTCGCCCAGGGTCTGGAGCAGCTGGAGGTCGTAGTCGCTGAACCGACGGCCGTCGCGCCGGTTGTAGACGCTCACCGTGCCGATCACCACGCCGGCCGAGCGGAGCGGGACCGTCGCCGCCGTGCGAAGCGCGATCGGCAGACTGGGGTGCGAGTAGGAGCGGGGGTCGGCGGACAGATCGTCGGTCACCACCGGCGTATCGTTGCTCACCACCCAGCCGACGATCGACTGGTCCACCGGGATCAGCGACCCGACCGCGGAGGCGAGCGGCCCGGTGGCCGCGGCCAGGTGAAGAAACCGGCCTTCCTCGACCAGCAGCGTCACGCCCCCGCTCTCGGCCTCGAGCAGATCGGCCGCGGCGGTGGCGACTTCCTCGATCAGCCGATGGGTATCGGTGTAGGCGAGCAGGATCGCCGCGATGTGGCGCAGCCGCTCGAGCTCGCGGTTCCGCGCCGCCGAGGCCTCGAGCGCGCGCCGTAGCTCGGCGCTCCGCGCCCGCCTCACCGTTCGGGCGTCTCCAGCAGGATCTCGCGAAACTCGGTCTCGCCGGTGTCGAGCATGCGGCGCAGGTACGGTCGGCAGAGGCCGCACCCGGCGCCGCAGCCGGTGGCGCGCGCGATCGCCTCGAGGTCCCAGCCGCCGGCCCGGGCCAGCGGCAGCACGCGCGCGAACGGCATCTGGCGGCAGACGCACATGGTGATCAGCACGCCGGCCATGCTCAAGGATTCGTGGGGCGGACGTCGATCTCGCTGACCATGGCCCGCGCGGGGAGGCGCACGGCGGCCAGGATCGCGTCGGCCACGTCTTCCGGCCTCAGGATGCGCTGGGGATCGCTCTTGAGCATCGGCTGGTCGTGCAGCATGCCGGTGTCCACCGAGCCGGGACAGACGGTGATCACCCGGATGCCTTCCTTCCGCACTTCCAGCATGAGCGACCGACCGAAGCCGAGCACGGCATGCTTGGACGCGCTGTACGCCGTCCCGCCGGCAAAGCCGTTCCGGCCCGCCAGGCTGGCGACGTTGACCACGGTCCCCTGGCGCCGCCGCCGCATGCCCGGCAGGACCGCCCGGGTCACCAGGAACAGGCTGCGGAGGTTGGTGCCCATGGTGGCGTCCCAGTCATCGAGTGTGAGCTCCTCGAAGGGGCGGGCGATGAGCACGCCGGCGTTGTTCACCAGCAGGCCGATCTCGCCCAGCGCGGCGGTCACCTGAGACACGGCGCGCGCGACCGGCTCCGCCTGGCTGACGTCGGCCGCGGCCCCGGCCGCCGCAATGCCGGCGGCCTTGAGCTCGCCGACCAGCGCCTCGACGTTGGCGGCCGTGCGCGCGCACACCCCGACGGCGTAGCCGGCGCGGCCGAGCGCGAACGCGGTGGCGCGGCCGATGCCGTGGGTCGCGCCGGTGATGAAGGCGGTGGATTCAGGAGGCATGGCGGAATCTATTGAGTCGTCCGGAGCGAAGCGAACCGGCTCCGCTACCGCCCGAGCGCCGCCACCTGCGCGCTCAACGCGTCCAGCCGCTCCATGATCTGCCGATAGTAGCTCGCATCCGACATCTCCGGCTTACCCTTGAAGTAGATGGTGCCGTTCGGGTACAGGACCGACATGGACACCTCGTCCAGGCTGTCGAAGCCCCGCTCATGCGCCTTGGCCGTGAGCTCACCGGCATTGATGTGGAGCTGGCGCATCTCGTCCACCTGCAGCTCGCCGCGCTCGATCAGGCAGATGTCGCGGTCGGCCTTGGACAGGTGCTGCACGTCCGGGCCGCGGTAATAGTACCGCACCAGGATCGCGTTCACCCCGAGCAGCGCCACCGCGCCCAGCGCGCCGCCGGTGAGCGAAGTGTCGTTCCCGATGATCGCGTTCTGCACCGTGTTCGACAGCGTGAGCAGCACCACGAAATCGAACGGGTTGAGCTGCGCCAGGATCCGCTTCCCGCCTCGGCGCAGCAGGAACACGAGCAGCAGGTACACGATGACCGGGCGGATGATCTTCTCCACCCACGACACCGGATGGGCTGTCGTGTCCGGCGCGCCGAAGTGGACCAGGTTGGACCACAGCGTGTGCCAGTCCAGGTGAACGAAGGTCGACCACGGCGCCTGCCAATCGATGTGGAACATCGGGGCCTCTCCGGCGGTTAGCTTCCTCAGCATGACGTTGCCACTGCAGCACCCAATCGTACGGCCCAACCGCGGGAGCCGTAAGCCTGACGTGCCGACCCCCGGCTGGCGCGAGCGCATCCAGGCGCTCAAGCACGTGCCGAGGCTGCTCCGCCTGGTGTGGCGGTCCGAGCCACGCTACGTGGCGGGTATTCTGGTGCTCCGGGTGCTCCGGTCGCTGGTGCCGCTGGTGGTGCTGTGGATCGGCAAGCTGATCGTGGACGAGGTGGTGCATGCGATCGCCGCCGCCGGGCACGGCGGGGTCGATTGGATGCGGCTGATCGAGCTGCTCGCGTTCGAGCTGGCGGTGGCCCTCGCGGGCGAGGGGCTGGCCCGGGTCTCGGCCCTGCTCGAGAGTCTGTTGGGCGACCTGTTCGCCAACCAGACCAGCGTCGAGCTGATGCGCCACGCCGCCGACCTCGATCTCGAGCAGTTCGAGGACGCGGAGCTGTACGACAAGCTGGAGCGGGCCCGCCGCCAGACCGTCGGGCGCATCGGCCTGTTCACGCTGTTGCTCTCGTCGGTGCAGGACGCGATCACCCTGGTGACCCTGGCCGCGGCGCTCGCGGTCTACGTGCCCTGGTTGCTGGTGCTGCTGCTGGTCGCCGTGCTGCCCTCGCTCCTGGGGGAAACCCACTTCGCCTCGCTCGGCTACTCGCTGCTGTACTCGTGGACGCCCGAGCGCCGCCAGCTCGACTACCTGCGCTACATCGGCGCCAGCGACATCTCGGCCAAGGAACTCAAGCTGTTCGGGCTCTCCGACTTCCTGGTGGACCGCTACGACCGCCTGAGCCAGGAGTTCTACGAGGCCAACAAGCGGCTGGCGGTGCGCCGGAGCATCGTGTCCACCCTGCTGGCCGCGCTCGGAACGCTGGGCTACTACGGCGCCTACGCCGTCATCATCTATCTCACGGTCATCGGCTACCGCTCACCCGCGGGGCTGTTCACCATCGGCGTGCTCACTTTCCTATCAGGGTCGTTCCGCCAGAGCCGCGACCTGATCCAGCGGGTGCTGCTCTCGCTCTCGCAGGTGTTCGAGCAGGCCCTCTACCTGGACGATCTGTTCTCCTTCCTCGCGATCGAGCCCCACATCCGGCGGAACCCTGAAGGCCGTCAGGTTCCGGTGCCCATCCGCACCGGCTTCGTATTCGAGAACGTCGGGTTCCGGTACCCGTCGGCGGAGACCTGGGCGGTGCGCGGGCTCAACTTCACCCTCGCGCCGGGCGAGCGCCTGGCGCTGGTGGGCGAGAACGGCGCCGGCAAGACCACCTTGGTCAAGCTGCTGGCTCGACTGTACGACCCGACCGAGGGCCGCATCCTGCTCGACGGCGTGGATCTCCGCGAGTACGACGTGGACAGCCTGCGCCGGAATGTCGGCGTCATCTTCCAGGATTTCGTGCGCTACGATTTCCTGCTCAAGGAGAACATCGCGGTGGGCAACATCGGGGCCCGCGAGGACCAGCCCCGCATCCAGACCGCGGCGCAGCGGAGCCTGGCCGATACCGTCGCCTCCCGGCTGGCCGGCCGCTACGACCAGATGCTGGGCCGCCGGTTCGAGAACGGGGTGGAGCTCTCCGGCGGCGAGTGGCAGAAGGTGGCGCTGGCAAGGGCCTACATGCGGGACGCCCAGCTCCTGATCCTCGACGAGCCCACCGCCGCGCTCGACGCCCGCGCCGAATACGAGGTCTTCCTGCGCTTCTCCGAGCTCACGGCGGGGCGGATGGCCGTGCTCATTTCCCATCGCTTCAGCACCGTTCGCATGGCCGACCGGATCCTGGTGCTCAAGGGCGGCGCGCTGATCGAGCAGGGCACCCACGAGGCGCTGGTGGAGCAGGGCGGGCTCTACGCCGAGCTGTTCCAGCTTCAGGCGGCGGGGTACCGGTAAGCTATTTGAGCTCGGCCCGGCGCTCCGGAGCATCGATGGCGAGGGGCGGCCTCCCCGGTCCACAGCGCTCACGCACCGCCTGACCAACCGTAACGAACGCGGCGCCG
>DASSMN010000424.1:0-8622 GCA_035688885.1 Gemmatimonadales bacterium | reverse complement strand
GACGCACGAATCCCGTCTCGCTCGCTCCTGCAGGGGCGGGCCCGACGGGAGGGTGGGCGGTGGCTCGGGCCTGCAGCTCCCCAACACCGCACAAATCAAGCGTAACCAAGGCGCTAGGGCCGGGCAAGGGAGGCTTATTTGGTGACCAGGGCCTGGATTCGCTGCGCCACGGTCTCGCGCACGCGCTGGCTGCGGGTGATCACCAGCACGGTATCGTCGCCCGCGATAGTGCCGATGATCTCCGCCCATCCGGCCTGATCCAGCGCTTCGGTAATCGCCCCGGCCGATCCGCTCGCCGTCTTGAGCACCAGCAGCGGCCCCACCCCATCCACGCTCACCAGCAGGGTCGGCAGCACCTGGGCCAGATCGGGCCGGACGGCGGCCCGGTGCGGGTGGGTGTAGAACGCGCCGCCCTGCGGGTCGGCCAGCTTGGCCAGGCCGAGCTCGCGGATGTCGCGTGACAGCGTCGCCTGCGTGACGGTGAAGCCTTCGGTGGCCAGCACCTCGCGCAGCTCGTCCTGACTCTCGATGCGCCGCTCCCGGACGACTCGCAGGATCGCGGCGTGGCGCTGGATCTTCACAGCGGTCGGCTGTTGCGATACACGTCCCGTCCTCCGACGTAGGTGGCGATCACGTCCCGCGGCCCGCTGGCCAGCGCCTGCTCTTCCGGCGCGAGCCGCGCGCCGGCCGGCGGGCACCGCATGACCACGCAGTCCGCCCACTTCCCCGCCCGCAGCCCTCCGATTTCCGATTCGAGCCCGAGCGCCCGCGCGGCGCTCAAGGTGCAGAGCGCCAGCGCCTGCGCCGCGCCGAGCCCGGCCAGCGCACGGGCCGCGCGGGCCTCCGCCAGCAGGTCGAGCTCGCCCACGCTCACAACCGAGTCGGTACCGACGCCCACCCGGATGTGCGCCGCCAGCAGGGCGGCGAGCGGCGCGTCTCCGTGGCCGTGGGCCCGGTTGGATCGCGGGCAGTGCGCGACGGCCGCCCCCGCGTTGGCCAACCGACCGATATCGAGCCCGGTCGTCTGTACGACATGAATGCAGAGGGTGCGCGCCGACAGCACGCCGTGCTCGTCGAGCCACCGGACCGGACTGTACCCGAGCGGCGCAGGCATCGGAATGCCGCGCCGCTGCCAGGCCTCGGCGAAGCTGCCGATGGCGCCCGCGAGCAGCGCGCTCTCCGCCGCCGATTCGGCCAGGTGCACGGCGACAGGCAGCTCGGCGGCCCGGGCCCAGGCTGCGGTCGCCCGGTAGAGCGGACCGCTCACCGTATATGGCGCGTGGGGCGACACGCCCATTCGCACCCGGCCGCCCGCGAATCGCGACAGCGCCTCCACCCTGCTCTGCAGGCCGCGGAGGCTCTCGTCACACTGGTCGGGATGCGGACCGAACACCTCCTGGTACGCGATCCCCGACCCACCGAGCTCCGCCAGCGCCTGGATGACCGCACCCGAGTCGCCGGTGTCGGCGACGGTGGTGACGCCGGCTGCCCAGCAATCGGCGAGCCCCTGGCGCGCCGCCTGGCGGAAGGCGTCCGCGGCGAGCGCGGCTTTGGCTTCCCGGAGCCGCCGAATCCACGTTGCGAACTCGGGCTCCGGCGGGTCGCCACCCATGCCGGTGAGCTCGAGATGCGTATGGGTATTGATCAGGCCCGGGAGCAGCAGCGCGTCGCCGAAATCTTCCGATGGGACATTGTCCGGCCGAGGCACCCGGGCGTCGGGTCCGACCTCGGCGATCCGATCATCGGGCCCCAGCAGCACCGCGCCGCGTTCGATCGGCGGCGCTTCGATCGGAACCACCCACCGCGCCGAGAGCCGGCGGGCGACCACGTCAGCGGTGAGGATTCGGGACCGGGCCGGTCCCTCCCATGACGCCGGTCGAAGTGCCGGTCGGCGGCGGCTTCGCAGGCGCTGGGGTGGTCGGCGTCGGATTCGCCGGCTGCACACCCGGCGGCAGCGGCGCCGTCGGCTGCGGCGCGCCGTCCGGGGCCGTGCCGCCCAGCGGCGACGAGACCCCGCCCACCGCCCCGAAGGGCGAGTGGATCGGGCAGAAGGCCGTGGGCTCCGTGCCGGGGACGAAGGACTCGATGTAGTGCACGTCCTTGGGGCAGAAGGGGGTCGCCTTGTAGCCCGTGGTCTTGTCGATGTCGAGCGCCGTCAGGCCGTCCGGCCGGGGCCAGGCGGGCGGAATGGCGCGCCGTTCATAAACCTCGCGCATCATCGCGGTCCAGGCCGGAGCGGCCAGCACGCCGCCCTGAGCGTTGGCCTTGATCTTCTTGGGCTGATCGAAGCCGATCCACACGCCGGTCACCAGGTCCGGCGTGAAGCCGATGAACCAGACGTCGAACCCGTCGTTGGTGGTGCCGGTCTTGCCGCCGGCCGGGAAATTGATCCGCGAGCCGACCGAGCCGACCGCGGTTCCATGGCGTACGACGTCGCGCAGAGCGTCGGTCATCAGCCAGGCATGGGCCGTGTCCATGACCGAGATCGACCGCACCTGCGGCTGCCATACGATCTTCCCGTTGCGATCCTCCACCCGCAGGATCGCGTTCGGCAGGGTGCGAGTGCCCAGATTGGCGAAGGTGGTGTAGGCCGCGATCATCTCCAGCGGAATGACGTCGGCCGAGCCGATGTGGATCGACGGGTAGGGGGGAATGCGGGTGGTGATGCCGAACTTGGAGGCCTCGCTGATGACCGCGTCCTCGCCGATCTCCATGCCAAGCTTGATGGCGATGATGTTGCGGGACATATAGAGCGCGCGCCGCAGCGTCATCGGGCCGTCGAACTCGAGGTCGTAGTTTTGCGGCGCCCAAGGGGCTTCGTCGGTGGCGATCTCGACCGTGAGCGGGTCGTCCACCATCACGTGCGAGAGCGGATATCCGGCCTCGAGCGCCGCGGCGTACACGATCGGCTTGAAGGTCGAGCCCGGCTGGCGCTTGGCCTGGGTGGCGCGGTTGAATTTGCTGTCCTCGAAGTCGCGCCCGCCGACCATCGCCCGGATGTTGCCGGTCTTGGCGTCCAGGGTCACCACCAGGCCCTGGAGGTACGGCGTGTTGGTCCGGCTGCCGTCGTCGGGGGTGTCGGGCCGCGAGTCGAGATACTGACGGTACGTCGGCCAGGTAAACTTGCCGTCGGCGCCACTCTCGATGGCCTCGAGCCGCGCCTCGAGCGCCCGCTCGGCGGCCTGCTGGGTATCGAGATCCAGCGTGGTGTAGACCCGGTAACCCGACTTGTAGAGGTCCGGCCCGAAGCGCTGGTCGAGCTGCTGGCGCACGTACTCCACGAAGTACTGGGCTACGCTGCTGAAGTCGGAATGCGAGGACAGCAGGAGCGGGTAGGCCTTCCACTTCTCCGTGTCCTCGGGCGAAAGCAGCCCGTTGTCGCGCAGCAGGTTCAGGATGGTGTTCCGGCGCTGCACGCTGAGGTTCGGGTTCCGGCGCGGATTGTAGCGCGAGGGCGCCTTGGGAATGGCGGCCAAGGTGGCCGCCTCGGCGACGTTGAGGTCGCGTACCGACTTGCCAAAGTAGCGCTGGGAGGCCGCTTCGACGCCGAAGGCCCGGTTGCCGAGATCGATCTGGTTGAGGTAGAGCTCGAGGATCTTGTCCTTGGAGTACTTGGCCTCGATCTCCTGGGCCACATGGGCCTCGCGGAGCTTCCGGCTCAGGGTCTTGTCGCGGCCGCTGATGTCCTCGGGCCAGAGGTTCCGGGCCAGCTGCATGGTGATGGTCGAGAACCCCTCCGCCACCCGGAACTTGAAGATGTTGTTCTTGATGGCCCCGAACACCCGGTACCAGTCGATCCCGTGGTGCTGGTAGAACCGCTTGTCCTCGGTGGTAATGAACGCCGCCTTGACGTAGGGCGACATTTCTCCGAGCGGCACGACCGTCCGGCGCTCGAGGCCCAGGTCGGTGATCAGGCGACCGTCCGCCGCATAGACCTTCGAGGCCTGGTTGGGGTCGTAGCCGCCCAGCTCGGCGATGGAGGGACAACTGTTCCCCGCGCACGCACGCGTCCAGAGCGCCGTGAGCACGGCGAGTCCGAAGGCGATCACGGCGAGCAACGAGACCAGAACAACCCGACGAGCGCGTTGAGAGTTCCAAACGCGCTGTAGGACGCTGAGTTGCAGGCGGGCCATGTCCCCAAGCTAGCCGGTTGCGGGGCTCGTTTCCAGCGGGTACGATACGCGCCTATGACCGATCTTCTCGAGCTGTTGACCGCCCGCGGGTTCGTCCAGGACACGACGCCCGGGTTGGCCGCCCGGCTGGCCCAGGGGCCGATTACCGCCTACGTCGGTTTCGATCCCACCGCCGACTCGCTCCACGTAGGCAGCCTGGTGCCGGTCATGGCCATGGCGTGGCTCCAGCGGCTGGGGCACGTCCCCATCGCCCTGGTGGGCGGCGGGACCGGCATGGTGGGCGACCCCAGCGGCAAGCGCACCGAGCGGCCGATCATGTCACTGGAGCAGATCGACCGGAACGCCCAGGGCATCGGGCGTCAGCTCCAGCGGTTCCTCTCCTTCGAGGGGGCCAATGCCGCCCGGCTCCGCAACAACGCCGACTGGCTGCGGGGCCTCCGGCTGATGGAATTTCTGCGCGATACCGGCAAGCACTTCACGCTGAGCCACATGCTGGGCAAGGAGTCGGTGGCCAGCCGGATGGAGGAGGGCATCTCGTACACCGAGTTCAGCTACATGCTGATCCAGGCGTACGACTTCTGGCATCTGTTCAAGACCGAAGCCTGCGAGCTCCAGATGGGCGGCAGCGACCAATGGGGCAACATCACGGCCGGCACCCACCTGGTGGGCAAGCGCGAGGGTCGCGAGGTCCATGGGCTGGTCGTTCCGCTGCTCACGACCGCCGCCGGCGGCAAGTTCGGCAAGAGCGAAGGCGAGAACGTGTGGCTCGATCCCGAGCGCACCAGCCCGTATCGGTTTTACCAGTTCTGGCTCAATACGGACGACCGCGATGTGGAGCGGTATCTCAAGCTGTTCACCTTCCTCCGGCTCGACCGCATCTCGGCGATCATGGCGGAGCATGCGGCCGACCCGGGGCGGCGCGAGGCGCAGCGGGCCCTGGCCCGCGAGGTCACCGCTACGGTCCACGGAGCCGAGGCCGCGGAGGCGGCCATCCAGACCAGCCGGGCGTTGTTCTCCGGGGGCGAGGTCGAGCTCTCCGCCGAGGCCCTTGCCGATATGCCGGAGCGCCGGGTGTCCCGGGCGGAGCTTCCCGCGGGACTCCCCGTCGTGGAGGTGCTGGTCGCGAGCGGCCTCGCGAGCTCCAAAGCCGATGCGCGGCGGGGGATCCAGGGGAAGGGCTTCTACCTCAACGGCCGGCCCATCGACGACGTGGAGCTGCAGGTGGGCGAGGACGCCCTGCAAGGACCGCCGGACGCCCGATTCGTCATTCTGCGGAAGGGGAAGAAGAACTACGTCCGGCTGGTGCTGGAGCCGTGAGCTACAACAGCGTTCCCCCCAGAATCAGCCGAGCCACGCTGAAGTAGATCACCAACCCCGTCACGTCCACCAGCGTCGCCACGAAGGGCGCCGACGCGCTCGCGGGGTCGGCACCCAGGCGGCGGAGCACGAACGGCAGCATCGACCCGGCCAGCGTGCCGAACATCACGACACCGACCAGGCTTCCCGCCACCGTGACAGCCACCAACAGGTAGTGCTCGCCGTATACCTGCCCCACAGCCTGCCACACCAGAATGCGAACCAGACCGATGAGGCCGAGCAGGAGGCCGAGGGCCAGCCCGGTGAGGATCTCGCGGCGCGCCACGCGCCACCAGTCGCGGATCCGCACTTCGCCCAGGGCCATGGCGCGGATCACCAGGGTGGCGGCCTGCGATCCCGAGTTGCCGCCGCTGCTGATGATGAGCGGCACGAACAAGGCGAGGATGACCGCGCGGGCGATCTCCGCCTCGAAGAAGCCCATCGCCGTGGCGGTCAGCATCTCGCCCAGGAACAGCGCCGCCAGCCAGCGGCCGCGCTTCTGGACCATCGACGCGAGGCCGATCTGGAGATACGGTTCATCCAGCGCCTCGCTGCCGCCGATCTTCTGGATGTCCTCGGTCGCCTCTTCCTGCACTACGCCCACCACGTCGTCGGCGGTGACCACGCCTTTCATCTTCCCTTCGGCGTCCACCACCGGAATGGCCAGCAGGCCCATCTCCGCCAGCAGCTGGGCCACGGCCTCCTGGTCGGTCTCCTCCGTCACGGTGACCAGGTCGGTGTGCATGATCTCCCGCACCAGCTTCTCCGGGGGCGCGGCGAACAGCTCGCGGAAGGACACCACTCCGAGGAGGGCAAGGTCGGGGCCCAGCACGTAGGCGTAGTCGATTACCTCGATCCCGCGGATCGCCTGCCGCCGGAGATAGCGGATGGCTACCTCCACCGGAATGTCCGGCCGGAGCCGCATGTATCGCGGATTCATGACGCCGCCGGCCGCATCCTCGGCGTAGGCCAGGAGCGCAGTCACCTCACCCCGCGTCGCGGGGTCGAGCAGGAACATGAAGCGTCCCCGCTCCTCGGCCGGGAGCGCCTGCACCAGGTCGGCGGCGTCGTCGGGCGCGAGCAGCCGCATCCACGGCCGGCTCCGCTCCGAGCCCAGCTCCTGCAGCAGGTCGGCCTGGTCGTGGGTGCTGAGCGCGAGGAAGAAGTCGGTCGCCTCGATGGCGTCCAGCATCGCGAATCCCTCGAGCCGTTCCTCCTGGCTCAGGATGGGATACGCGTCGAGCAGCGCCTCGGCGGTGAAGCCGGACCGTGGGGGCGAGGTCAGGAGCGGGTCTCCGGCTTCGAGAGCAGCACTACCACCGGGAGGTGCGGCTGGACGAGCGGCCCGGTTTGGCGCCGAGCATGCCGAAGATGCCGCGGACGATCTCCCGTCCGACCTGCCGCCCAATGGTGGAGGTGAGCGCGCCGACCAGCGCGCCGCCGGCTACCTGGGCGATCGTCTTCCCCGCTCGGCCCCCGGTGCGTGCAGCCGGAGCCGGAGCCGGCGCCGGCGCGGCGGCGCCGGGAACCGCGGCGGGAGGCTGGGTCTTGGCCATTCTGGTCGCCAGCATCTCCCGGGCGCTCTCCCGATCCACCGGCTGGCCGTACTCGGCGAGGTAGTCCGACTGGCGGATATCGGCCTGCAGCTCGTCCGGCGTGAGCGGCGCCATGCGGGAGCACGGGGGGATGAGTCGGGTGGCCACCACAGGAGTCGGAGTGCCGCGCGAATCCAGAACCGTCACCACCGCCTCGCCGATGCCGAGCGAGGTGAGGGTCTCCTCCAGGTCGTAGAAGTCGGTTTTCGGGAAGGTGCGCACGGTGGCGCGGAGCGCGGTATCGTCGTCCGGCGTGTGTGCTCGCAGCGCGTGCTGCACGCGGTTGCTCAGCTGGGCCAGCACGTCGTCGGGGACGTCCTTGGGCGTCTGGGTCACGAAATACACGCCCACGCCTTTGGAGCGGATCAGCCGGATCACCTGCTGGACCTCGCTCAGGAACTCCTTGGAAGCGTCCGCGAACAGCAGGTGCGCTTCGTCGAAAAAGAACGCGAGCTTGGGCTTGGGCAGGTCACCCGCCTCGGGCAGGTTGTGATACAGCTCCGCCAGCATCCACATCATGAAAGTGGACCAGAGCAGCGGCTTGTCCTGCACGTCGGCGAGCTCGAGCACGGTGGCGATGCCGCGGCCGTCCGACGTGGTGTGCAGCATGTCCTTCACGTCGAACTCGGGCTCGCCGAAGAACACCCCTGCCCCCTGCGATTCCAGCTCGATCATCTTGCGCAGCAGCACGCCCACCGTGGCCCCGGACATGCCGCCATACTGGGCCAGCGCCGGCTTGCCTTCGTCGGAGGAGAGGAACTGGAGCACCGCCCGGAGGTCGGGCAGGTCCAGCAGCGGGAGCTGGCTGTCGTCGCAGTACTTGAACACCATGGTCAGGACGCTGGTCTGGGTGTCATTGAGCGAGAGCGCCTTTCCCAGCAGCAGCGGGCCGAACGAGCTCACCGTGGCGCGGAGCTGCACCCCGAGCTTCCCGCTCAGGCTCACGAACTCGCAGGGCACACCGGCCGGCTTCCAGTTCCATCCGATGTCCTTGGCGCGAGCGGTCACCCGGTCGCTGGCTTCACCCGGCATGGCGAGCCCGCTCAGGTCACCCTTGATGTCCGCCGCGAAGACGGGCACGCCTTGCGCCGAGAGCTGCTCGGCGAGGAGTTGCAGGGTCTTGGTCTTGCCCGTGCCGGTCGCGCCGGCGATGAGGCCGTGGCGGTTCAACATCGCCAGCGGAATCTTGACCTTGGGCTCCTGGTGGACGGTGCCGTCCTTCTCGAGGGCAGCGCCCAGCGTGACCGCGGGATCGGTGAAGCCGTAGCCGGCGGCGAGTGTATCGGCGAACGAGCGGGGCATGGACGGGCCGGGTTGGAGTGGTGAGACGGATGCGGAACGTCGGCGCGGTCTGGAGTCCGGCTGGCCGAACCGCAGCAGGCCCGCGCTGACGAGGGGAGAGTACAGGTCCGGAGCGCCGGCGTCGAGTCCCGGGGCCGAGCTCAGTCGGTGCCGTCGAGCACGCCGGCGACCCGTTCCATTTCCTCCACCGTATTGTAGCCGTGGGGACTCAGCCGAATCGCCCCCTCGCGCAGGCT
>DASSMN010000600.1:0-2913 GCA_035688885.1 Gemmatimonadales bacterium | reverse complement strand
GCGGAGGGCTCGAACATCGAGGTGCTGATGCAGGTCAAGCCCCCCGACAAGAACAACCCCAAGACCAAGGACGACGCGCCGCAGGTCGAGGTCACCGTGATCGGCGCGCCCAACCTGCCGAGCGAGAAGTTCACGCTCCGCGAGGAGGGCGCCAAGCAGCCGATCGAGCTCAAGCCGCTGTCGCGGCGCGACTACAACCAGGGCACCGAGAAGCTCGCGATCGCGATCGTGATGAACGGCTGGGAGATCTGGATCGGCAACGACCACGTGCTCCCCGAGGACGATCCGTCGCGCTACCCCGGCGTGCTCGAGGCGTTCGAGCAGGCGCTCGACAAGGTCAACTTCAAGGACGCGGGGCCGGCCGGCAGCATCGGCACCGTGATCACCTACGCCGACAAGGCGGTGGTCCGGATCCCGATGGGGCCGCTCGAGAAGATCACCGGCAGCCAGCTCGGCACCCAGCGCGACTACCTCGGCACCAAGGGCGTCGAGCTGGTCAAGGGCGTCGACCTCGCGCTCACCGAGCTCCACAAGGTCCAGGTGTCGCGCAAGGTGCTGATCGTCGTGTGCGACGGCATGGACACCAACATGGACGCCGCCAAGGGCCAGCTCACCTCGCTCAAGGCGCAGGCCAAGACCGACCAGGTCCAGACGTTCGCGATCATCTACAAGGCGCCGCTGTCGGGCGACGGCAACGTGATCAGCACGATGATCCCGCAGACCCAGACGGTGACCTCGGCGGACAACATCGCCACCGCGATCGCCGGCATCCTGACCCGCATGGCGGACCGCCAGTACCTGACGTTCCCCGGCTTCGACCCCAAGGTCGGGCTCGGCCTGACCTGGGACGGCAAGGCGCACAACCTGATCCTCAAGGTCGACAAGGACGACACCGATCCGGTCCAGCTGTCGCTGGCGCCGCCGTGGCACGTGGCCAAGCCCGGCTTCCCGTGGCTGATCCTCATCATCGTCGTGGTGGGCGCCCTGGTCCTGCTCGTCGTCGGCATCAAGATCTTCAGCGCCAAGCCGGCGCCGCTCCCGGTGCCGATCGCCGCGCCCGTGGTCGTCGAGGCGCCCAAGCCGATGGGGCCGGCCAAGACGGTCATGATCGGCGCGGGCGGCGACGAGGGCGGGTTCCCGATCGTCGGCTGGCTCGTCCCGCTGAATGGTTCGCAGGCATACCAGACGTTCCGGCTGCGCTCCGGCGGCACGAAGATCGGCACCGCGCCGCCGTGCGACATCGTGATCAACGACGGCTTCATGAGCACCGAGCACTGCCAGATCAACTGCTCCCCGCAGGGATTCGCCCTGGTGGATGGCGGCTCGACGAATGGGTGCTATGTCAATGATCGCAAGATCTCCGGCAAGCAGGACCTCGTCGACAACGACATGGTCACGCTCGGCAAGACGAACTTCAAGTTCAAGTCCATCAACTAGGGTCCCGTGTCTACTGGTGTCCTGATCGCGATCATCGTCGTCGTGGCGTTCGTGGTCCTCGGCGTTCTTGCGATGATCGCGAAGAAGAACGCGACGCCGGTCCACCAGAAGATCTGCGGTGGCTGCCGGCGCGTGATGCTGCCGGTGTGGACCAAGTGCCTGTTCTGCGGCTGGGCGCCGGTCGCGCGACTCGACTTCATCCTCGGGCCGATGGCGAACCAGACCCTGTCGCTCACCGACGAGGTCACCACGATCGGCTCGGTGGCGGGTAACACCGTGGTGCTCGCCGATCCGGCCGTGTCGCGGAAGCACGCCGGCATTCGCAAGGTCAACGGCTCGTACGAGCTGGCAGACCTCGGATCGACCAACGGCGTCTACGTGAACGGCCACAAGGTGCCCAAGAAGACCCTCGAGCCCGGCGACATCATCCGCGTCGGCAACACGGAGGCCGTGTTCAAGCCCGAGTGACCGGGGCGGACACCACCGCGGCAGGCGCCGCGAGCGTCGCCGCGGCGGGTCCTTGGCCCGGCCGGCCGGCCCGGCGGGTTCGTCGTCGGAGATTGCCGCTGACAAGGCGTGGTGGCGGGCACTGGCGCCCAGCGCCTTGCCCCGGTACCATCCAGTTACCCAATGGCACGACTCCTGTTCCGGGATAGCCAGGGCCGCGAGGGGACGGTCGAGCTGTCCCCGACCGAGACCGTCTATGTCGGTCGCGGCCTCGAGTGTGCGATTCGCACCGACGACGGAATGGTATCGCGACGCCATTCCCAGGTCCGGATGGAGGGCGGACGGTACGTGGTCGAGGATCTCGGCAGCGCGAACGGGACGCACCTCAACGCCACCCGGGTGCAGAAGCAGGCGCTGGGCCACGCCGACATCATCCAGTGCGGCTCGCTCATGATCCGGTTCATCGACGAGGGCGCGGTCAACGTCGTGTCCCAGCGCCCGCAGCAAGCCGCCGGTGGCGCGCCGCCGCCCAAGAAGGGCGGCACCATGGTCCTCGAGCGCAACGAGCCCCCGCCGCTCGCGGGTGGCTATGGCCAGCCGTCGCCGGGCGGCTTCGGTGCGCAGCCGTCGCCGGGCGGCTTCGGCGCGCAGCCGTCGCCGGCGGGCTATGGGGCCCAGCCGTCGCCGGGGTACGGATCGCAGTTTCCGCCGAGCCAGTCCGGAATGCCGTACGGCGGCCCGCCGGGCATGCCGTCGGGCGGCTCGCCGTATGGCGCCCCGCCGCAGATGCCGTCGCCGGGCTCGGTGCCGCCGATCAACAACCAGACGCCGGGCTTCGGAGCGGCGCGCGGCGGCGGCTTCGGCGGCTCGGTCGCCTCGCAGTCCAACGCGGCGCCCTATGGCGGGCCACCTGCGATGCCGTCGGCGACGCCTGCGAATCTGCCCTACGGCGGCCCGCCGGGCGTGCCCAACAGCGGCTCGGGTGGGTACGGCGGCCCGCCTGCGATGCCGGCGCCGGCGACGATGGGC
>DASSMN010000075.1:0-11286 GCA_035688885.1 Gemmatimonadales bacterium | reverse complement strand
GTGATCGGTATCGCCGCCAGCGGCACGACCCCGTACGTGCGCGCGGCACTGGGCCGGGCCCAGGCGCTGGGCGCACGTACCGTCGTGGTCTCGATGTCCGATCCGCCCGCGTTGCTGCGCGACACCTGCGATGTGTGCATCACGGTCCGCGTCGGCCCCGAGGTGGTCACCGGATCGACCCGGATGAAGAGCGGCACCGCCACCAAGCTGGTCCTCAACATGCTCACCACCGGCGCGATGATTCGCTTGGGCAAGACCTACGGCAACCTGATGGTGGATCTGCGCGCCTGGAACGACAAGCTGATCGACCGGAGCCAGCGCATTCTGATGGAGACCACCGGCCTCGGGCGCGACGAGTCGCGCGCTGTGCTGGACGCCGCCGGCGGGAGCGTCAAGACCGCTATCGTCATGGCCCGGCGCGGTGTCGCCCGCGCCGACGCCGAGCGCCTGCTCGACGAGCATGCCGGCCGACTCCGGTCCATTGTGGGTGACCCGCCTCCGGTCGCCGGCGCATGAACGAGCGTCCTACCCTGGCGGTCGGCCTCATGTCGGGCACCTCGCTGGATGGGATGGATGCCGCGCTGGTCAGGCTCTCCGGCCCGACCCATGCCGAGCTGCTCAGCTTCGTCACCCGTCCCTACGCCGACGAGGAGCGCGCGGCGCTTCGATCCGCGCTCGCCGGCGGCGACGCGCCGTCGCTCGCGCGGCTGCACGTCCGCCTGGCCGAATGGGCCGCGGAAGCGGTGGAGGGTCTGCTGGTGCAGGCCCAGATCCCCGCGTCCGAGATCGCCTTCATCGCCTTCCATGGCCAGACCATCTGGCACGAGCCGCCGGTGGTCACCTGGCAGCTCGGTGAGCCTGCCGTGCTGGCCGAGCGGTTCGGAGTCCGGGTGGTGAGCAACTTCCGGGCGCGCGATCTGGCCGCGGGCGGCCAGGGCGCGCCGCTGGTACCCATGGCCGACGTCCTGCTGTTCGCCTCGCCCGACGCGCCGCGCGTCCTGCTCAATCTCGGCGGTATGGCCAACCTCACCTACGTGCCGAGGCGTGCGCAGGAGGACGGGGTGCTGGCGTTCGACACCGGTCCGGGCGTGGCCGTGATCGACGGCGTGGCCGCCCGGGTTGATCGGCGTCGCTCCTATGATCGCGACGGCCGCCTGGCGGCGGCCGGCCAGGTCAACCAGGACGTGGTGGCCGAGCTCCTCTCCGACGCGTTCTTCGCCGAGCCGCCGCCCAAGAGCACTGGGCGCGAGCGGTTCGGCGACCACTATGCCGCCGGGCTGCACGCCCGGGTGCCTGGCCCGGACGGCGTCGCCACGGCCGTCGAGCTGACCGCCCGGAGCGTGGCCGAGGCGGTGGCCCGGTGGACACCTCCTGGCGTGGAGGTCGTGGCGTCGGGGGGCGGGTGTCACCATCCAGGCCTCATGGCCTCGCTCGAGCGCCACCTCACCGTGGCCGGCGGCCACGCGCTCCGGCGGTTCAGTGACCTGTTCTTTCCCGGCGACGCCAAGGAGGCGGTGGCGTTCGCCCTGCTTGGGTACCTCACGCTGCACGGACAACCTGGCAACGTCCCCGCGGCCACCGGGGCCGGCGGCGCGCGCGTGCTGGGTATGGTGACTCCCGCATGACCGTTGGCCGACTCATTCTTCCCGCTCTCCGCGCCGGCGCCGACGGGTTTTCGCACGAGGCCGCCCGCATCGCCGACGCACTCGATCTCGGCGTGGGCGGGTTCATCATCTTTGGCGGCACGGTCGAGTCGGTCCGGCGACTGACCGCGGACTTGCTCCGGCGCGCCGGGCGCCCGCTGCTCATTGCATCCGACCTCGAGCGGGGAGCGGGGCAGCAGGTCGCGGGGCTGACCCAGTTTCCCCCGCCGCTCGCGCTCGCGTCATTGGGCGACGCGGCCGTCGTGCGCTGGGCCGGCGCCGTCACCGCGCAGGAGGCCCGCGCGGTCGGCATCAACTGGATCTTCGCTCCGGTCGCCGATCTCGACGTGCTGCCCGACAACCCGATCGTGCAGACCCGCGCGTTCGGCGACGATCCCAACCGGGTCGCCAGCATGGTTCGCACCTGGATCGAGGGCTGCCAGGCCGCGGGGGCGCTGGCGTGCGCCAAGCATTTCCCCGGGCATGGCCGGACCGCGGTGGACTCGCACATCGCGCTGCCCGTCGTGGCGGAGGCCGCCCCGGCGCTCCGGGAGTCCGATCTGCTCCCCTTTGCCATCGCGGTCGAGTGCGGGGTGGCCTCCGTGATGACCGCGCACGTGGCCTATCCGTCGCTCGATCCCAGCGGGGTTCCCGCCACCTTGTCCGAGCCCATCATGAACGAGCTCCGCGGGCCGCTCGGCTTCGATGGCCTGGTCGTGTCCGATGCGCTGATCATGGATGGCGCCCTGGCGGGACGGCGCGAATCCGACGCCGCCGTCGAGGCCGTACGCGCCGGCGTGGACCTGCTGCTCTACCCGAACGACGCGCGCCGCGTGCGCGATGCCCTGGAGCAGGCGCTCGCCAGCGGGACGCTGCCCCGCGCCCGACTCGAAGAGGCGCAGCGGCGGTACGACGCGGCCCTCGCCGCCGCCACGCGGCCCACCCCGCCGGTGACGCGCGGTCCGTTCGAGTCCGCCGATGCGCTGGCCGACGCCCTGCTGGAGCAGGGCATGTTGCGGGGCGCGGAGCCTCGGCTGCAGGGACCGCTCGATCTCATGGTGGTGGACGACGACGTGGGCGGTCCGTATCCCCCGGGGCCGAGCGACTGGACCCACCAGGTGCTGGGCCCGGAGCGGGTGGGGCGCTACGCCGGCGGCTCACGCGTGGTGCTGGCGTTCGCTGAGCCCCGCGCGTGGAAGGGCCGATCCGGGTTCGGCCCGGCGTCGCGCGACGCGCTGGCCAACGCTGTACCCGACGCGGACCTGGTGGTGCTCTTCGGACATCCTCGGCTGTTGCCCGAGCTCCCCACCGATGGACCGGTGCTGCTGGCCTGGCATCGCCAGCGGCTGATGCAGGAGGCTGTGGGCCGCTGGCTGCGCCGGCGCGTGGGGTGATCCCGCCTCAGTCGCCACCGGCCACCGCGCGGATGCGGGGGAGTAAGAGGTAAGCCGGCAGCCCCAGCAGGAAGGTCACGAAGAAGTAGGTGGCGTAGCCGAGCTGCTCGGCTACCGCGCCCGAGGCGAGGCCCGCCGCCCATCGACTCAGGGCGTAGATGGCGCTGAGCAAGGCGAACTGGGTCGCCGCATAGCGCCGCTCGCATACGGACATGAGGAACGCCAGAAAGGCCGCCGTCCCGAGCCCTTGCGCGAAGTTCTCGAACACCGCGGCCGCCGTCACTCCCGTCTTCCCCGCACCCGCCGCCGCCGCCCAGGAATACCCCAGGCTCGACAGCAGCTGCACCGCGCCGAGCGACCACAGCGCGTGGAAGATGCCGATCCGGGTCGCGATGATCCCGCCCAGCGTGGCCCCCGCCAGCGTCGCGATGAGCCGGCCCGTCGTCAGCGCGGCGATCTGCTCCAGCGTGAAGCCGCTGGCCACCCAGAACGGCTTGGTCATGGGGTCCATCGCCGAGATGTCGAGCTTAAACAGCAGCGCGAAGGCGATCACGACACCGATGCCCGGACGCGAGAGCAGCGCGCGGAGCGGCTCCGCCAGCGTGGTGGGCGGCGGGCCGGCGCGGCTGGGGGTGGGCAACGCCACCGCCGCGAGCGTCAGTCCCGCGAACAGCGCCGCACCTGCGAGGAAGGCAGGCTGCCACCCCGATCGCCCCGCGATCCACACCAGCAGCGCGCTGCTCACGAAGCTCGCGCCCCGATACGCGCCGATCCGCACCGAGTTGGCCACGCCGAGCTCCCGCCCGTGCGTGGTCTCGATGGTGTAGGCGTCGATGGCGATGTCCTGCGTCGCGGAGAGGGTGACGTAGATCAGCAGGAGTACCGCAAGCTCGCCGGCGTGGCGGACCGGATCGGCGCCCGCGAGGACGGCCGTGACCACCGCCAGGAGCGCGAGACACACCCGGATCCAGAGCCGGCGCCCACCCAGCCGGTCCACCAGCGGTGCCCACAGAAACTTGAGCACCCACGGCAGCGAGGCACCGGACGCGAGGCCGATGGCCGCCAGGCTCATTCCGGACGCGGCCAGCCATACCGGCACGGTCTCGTTGAAGAAGAAGTAGGGAAGGCCCGAGGCGAACGACAGCGCGCCGACCCAGCCGAGGCGGGCGCCCAGCCGGCCTTCGGTTGGTGGGGTCAGAGCCAGACCAGCAGCAGCGCGGCCAGCAGGCACAGCACCGCGGCCATGAGCAGCACGGCCCGGGTGCGAGTCCCGCTCAGGCCGGGAGCCGGGGCCGGAGCCGGAGCCATCACCGGTACCGCGGGCACCGTGGTGGTCAGTTCGTCGTCCTCGTTGGCCAGGTGGTATACCTCATAGCCCACGCCTTCGCTCGCGCTCGGCTCCGGCAAGCCATCGCCGTCGAACCGGGCGGCCACCACGGTAATGTTGTCCGGTCCGCCCCGCTCGTTGGCCCGATCGATCAGGGCCCCGCACAGATCCGAGAGCTCGGCATTGGCCGCCACTATGGCCGGAAACTCCTCACGCTTGACCAGACCGGAGAGGCCGTCCGAGCAGATGATCAGCGTGTCGCCGCGCCGGAGCGTCTGGCGGGTGAGGTCGACCTTGACCCTCGGGTCGGGGCCCAGGGCCTGCAAGATGATGTTGCGCCGCTCGCTCTGCTCGGCCTCTTCTTCCGTGAGCTCGCCCGCATCGACCAGCCGCTGCATGAGCGACTGGTCCTTGGTGAGCTGAATCGCTTCGCCGTTCCGCACCAGATACGCTCGGCTGTCGCCGATCTGCGCCAGGTAGAGGTCGTGGCCATTGACGCCCGCGGCGGTCACCGTGGTCCCCATGCCGCGCACTTCGGGATGCTCGCGCGCGTAGCTGTAGATCTTCTGGTTGGCGAGCTCCACGGCCTCCCGCATGCGGAAGGCAAAGCGATCCGCGGAGGCATCGTCGTCGCTGACCCAGGCAGTGGCGAGATGGTGATAGATGAGATCGGCGGCCATGGCGCTGGCCAGCTCGCCCGCGGCGGCGCCGCCCATGCCGTCGGCCACCATGAAGAGGGAGCCGCGCGGCCCCACCTTGTGCTGCCGGACTTCGGGATGGAGGCTCGCGTTCCCGGTGCTGAGGTCGGCGACCAGGAACGTGTCCTCGTTGTGCTCCCTGGTCCGCCCGAGATCGGTCTTGCCAAAGACGGACACCTGGACCGGGAGCGTCACGCGTGCGGTTCCTTCCGATGATCCATTCGGTGACGGGGAAAAGTGTGACGAATCTAGGCCGCCCCCAGAGGAGCGTCAACGTCCGCTTGTTGTAAGTCTCAGTCAATGTGTACCTTGCAGCCATGCCGCTATCTCGCTGGATCGCCCTGGCCGCCGTCGGCCTGGGCGTCGCCTGCCGGGCGCACGGGCCCCCGCCGGTGGTGCCGGTGCCCGCCACCCATATCCTGAGCGAGTCGCTTCCGCCTTCGCGGGCGCTGCCGCCGGTCCCGCCGGTGCATGGGCCGCTCGCGCTGACGGTGCGATATCCGCCGCCCGATGCGGTACTCCAGATCCGAGACTCGAGCTTTCTGTTCGGCACCGCGGGTACCGGCGACGCGCGCGTGAGCGTGAACGGTCAGCCGGCGCGGGTGTGGCCGAACGGTGCGTGGGTGGCCTATGTCGCCCTGCCGGCGGACAGCATCATGCCGATCCGCATCGAGGCGAGCACCGCCACCGACTCGGCGGTGCTCGACTACCCGATCCGTCGCGTCGTGCCGGATGCCGGTCGGCTCACCGTCGGGGCCGCTTGGGTGGATACCCTCTCGCTTCAGCCGGCCGGCCGCCTGTGGCTCGGCCAAGGGGAATACCTGACCCTCAACGCTCGCGCGGCGGAGGGCGCGCAGGTGCGGCTGCGGCTTCCAGACGGGACCGTCCTGCCGCTGACGCCGCAGCCCGGGACGATCGAGGTGCCCACCGGGGTGCGCGCGTTCGACCGGGATACGCTGCGTCTCGCCACGCCGGTGGCGCGCGATCGGTTCGTCGGGCTGCTGCGCGGCCGAGCCGTAGGACCGGACCCGGGATCGGTGCTCCCGCTTCCCTTTGCACTCACGCCGCGCGACACCGCCTGGGCGACGGTCGAGGCGATCGTCGGCACCGATACGGCGCGCGCTCGCTGGCCGCTCCAGGTGGCGCTGCTCGACAGCCTGCCCCTGGTGGCGGAGCTGGCGGACGATACCACTCAAGGCGCCGTGCCCGACAGCATGACGGTTGGCCGCGCCGTTCCCGGCGGGACCTATGAGTGGTTCTTCCCCTCCGGCACCCGGGTGGCCGTCACCGGTCGCCGGAATGGCGATCTCCGGCTGCAGCTGTCCCGCGAGGCCGAGGCTTGGATCCCGGTGGCGGAGGCTCGGCCCGTGGCTCGCGGTGGTCCGGCGCCCGCGGCCGTGGTCGGCTCGATCGCCATCACGCGGCATCCCGATCGGGCCACCGTGCGCATTCCGCTCAGCCAGCGGGTGCCGTTCCGGGTCGACGAGGACGACCGCTCGCTCACGGTCACCATCTACGGCGCGTCGGGCGACGTGGACTGGATGCGGTATGGCCAGGACGACTCGCTGGTGCGGCGGATGAGCTGGCGCCAATCGGCCACCGACGAAGTCCAGCTCACGTTCGACCTCGCCCGTCCGCTGTGGGGCTACCAGACGCGCTGGAGCCGGAGCGATCTGGTGCTCGACATCCGGCGCCCGCCGCCGATCGATGCCGGCGACCCGCTGCGCGGCCGGCTGATCGCGGTGGACGCCGGCCATCCGCCGGGCGGCGCGTTGGGGCCGACCGGTTTCCGGGAGGCGGAGGCCAATCTCGGCGTGGCAATGGAGTTGGAGCGGCTGCTCAAGGCCGCCGGCGCGAAGGTGCTGATGACGCGGGCCAGCGACACGGCGATCGACCTCTGGCCCCGGGTGCACCTGGCCGAGCAGGCCAATGCCGACGTGCTGGTGTCCATCCACAACAACGCGCTGCCCGACGGCATCAACCCGTTCGTGAACAACGGGACCAGCGTGTACTACAACCATCCGCGAAGCGTGTCGCTGGCCCGCGCGGTACAGGCGGCGCTGCTGCGGCGGCTGGGTCTCCGCGACCTCGGCATCGGGCGCGGCGACCTGGCCCTGGTCCGGGGAACCTGGATGCCGTCCATTCTCACGGAAGGGCTCTTCATGACCCTCCCGGATCAGGAAGCCGCCCTTCGCTCCGCCGACGGCCGCCACCGCTACGCGCAGGCCGTCCTCGACGGCCTGCGAGACTATCTTAAGGAGAGCGCCGCGGAGACACCCTGAGCCTCGCCGCCGGTGTGGTGCAGCCCGGGGTGGCGGCGTCTCCTAGAGCGAATCCCGCCGCCTGACCGGTGCGCCGCGCCGGCCGATGGCGCCTTCCGGATCGCCCGCATGAGGATGTCGCTGATGGTCGTCCCCGGCCCGCGCCTCGCGTCTGTCGCGGTCGCGCTGTTCGCCGCCGCTGTTGCTCCCTGTCTGCTGGCCCAGGCCCCCAACGAGCGCGCCGACCTCGAGCGATGGCGGGACTCGCTCGCCGGCACCTCCGACTCGACCAGCCTCCTCGCGGTCGAGCGGCGGAGCATCGAGCAGGCCAAGACCGACCGCAACAACGCGTTCGTGCATCTCAAGCTGGGCTTCCTGTCCCTCAGGCTGGGTGACCTCGGCGGGCAGTCCCACTATGACGATGCCGCCTCCGAGTTCCAGTGGGCGATCGACCTGCAGCCGACCTGGCCCTACGCCTGGTACGGCATGGGCCTGGCCGAATACGGCGTCGGCGACTCGCAGATCTCCTTCATCACCGGCCTCAAGACCATGCTGGGGAAGGATGCGCTGACCCGCTCGGCGATGGCCTTCGCCAAGTCCGCGGAAGTGGATCCCGGCTTCTCCCGCGGCCTGGTGGAGCTCTCCAACACCGCCCTCCGCCAGCGGGTCAACATCAAGCTCGGTGTCGCGCTCGACGCGCTTCGCCGGTCGGCCGCGACGCCGGCCGCGCACGACCCGGAAGTGCTGCTGGCCCGGGGCCGGGTCGAGCGCGAAGTGGGCGACGGTGACTCGGCCCTGGTCGCGTTCCGTGGCTACCTCGAGCATGGTCCCGAGCCCAGCCTGGGCCAGCTCGAGATCGCCCGCACCCTGTTCCTGCTGGGGCGCTTCGATGGCGTGCAGCCCTACTATCAAGGGGCGGCAGCGGACGACTCGGTCACCGTCGCCGCCTATCGGGCCGACCTCGCGCCCATCGCCACGGACAGCGTGCTGCGGGACTTTGATCATCGGCGAGGCGCTCAGCGGGTGACGTGGCTCAAGGACTTCTGGACCACCCGAGACCGGGCCGAGCTCCGGGCCGACGGTGAACGCCTGCGCGAGCACTATCGACGCCTGTTCTACGCCCGCAAGAATTTTCAGCTCACCTCTCTCAACCGGCATTACGATATCGTCGAGCGCTACCGCTCGGGCAGCCGCGATTTCGACGATCGTGGCGTGATCTACATCCGCCACGGCGAGCCCTCCAGCCGAGCCACCTACGCGGCGCCAGGGCTCGAGCCCAACGAGTCGTGGCGGTATACCCGACCCGAGGGCGACCTGCTGTTCCACTTCGTGGCCCGCGAGGACGTCCAGGACTTCAAGCTGGTGGAAAGCCTGTTCGACGTCCTTGGCTTCAGCCAGCAGATCGCGCTGCGCGAGGATAAGGCGGGACAGAACCCGGTGGCCGAGCAGCTGCTGCTCTCGCGGGAGCAGCTCTCGCCGATCTACGGTCGCCTCCAATCGGCGGGGCAGATCGGCAGCGGCCAGTATCAGGCCGAGGAGCGGCGGATGGGGCAAGCCAGCATCGCCCTTGGCACGACCACCGACAGCTACGAGCTTCGCTTCGCCCAGGATCTTCGGGTGCGGAGCGACGTGCTCGCCGTGGGGCACGACTCGTCGGGGTCGCTGGTGCAGATCACCTACGCGATTGCCGGGAAAGGTCTGGAGCCCGTCACCGTGACCCGCGGCTACCTCTACTCCGTCCGCGTGCGGTTCGAGGCCAACGATCTCAGCGGGCACGTGGTCGCCGCGCTGGACACGACCCGGCACTTCGTAGCACCCGCGCCGGTGCCGGATGGCGAGCATCTGGTCGGCCGTCTGGCAGTCCCGGTGCCCTCGGGCCGCTACGAGTATCGCCTGGCCATTCAGCAGGGCGAGGATGCGGGGATCGTCCTGCCCCGGGACACCGTGCGCGTGAACGAGGGGCCGAACGGTCTGTCGCTCAGCGACCTGGTCCTGGGAAGTCGAAGCGCCAACCTGGCCTGGCACCGGACCGAGCAGGATACCGTGCTGTTCAATCCGCTGCAGACCTTCAAGCGCAGCGATGAGATGCAGCTGTACTACGAAGTGAGCGGGCTGCAGGGTGGAACGCCGTACGAAGTGCGCCTGGCGGTGAGGCGGCAGGGCGGGGGCGGCGGGCTATTCCACAAGATCTTCGGCGGTGGGGGCGCCGCCCTGAGCCTCAAGTTCGACGCCCATGCGGCGGCGGCGGTCGAGTCGGCGCACCGCGGCCTGCAGCTCGACCGGCTCAAGCCCGGTAACTACGTGCTGGAAGTGACGGTCACCGACGACCAGGGCCGGAAGGATCAGCGGGTACAGCCGTTCCAGGTGGTGCCGGAATAGACCAGGAGAGTCGGGTCGCGAGCGGCTAGGCTCGCGACCGAGCAGCTACAAGGGCCAGGCCGCCGGGCGACTATGGGTCAACACCAGGAGCGGCTGCACCAGGGTTTCGGCCTTCACCTGAGCCTCGACCTGCACCAGATGCTGGGTGATGCCCGCGTTGGTGTCGAAGGTGGCGATGTGCATGAGCAGCGAGGAGAGCGGCCGGTCCAGCGGATCGGCCTTGCTGTTTTCTGACCCGGTCACCGCGTTGCCGGAGCCGAGCGTGATCCGGGCATGCCCAAACAGCCACAGCGCCGCGCCATCCAGCGCCTTGAGCAGGCGCTCGTTGAGCGGGAGGCTCTCGCCATGAAGGGTGATCAAGCCCAGGGTCGGCTGGTCGCTGTGCCGGCGCGAGTGAACCACGAAGCCGTAGGAGAAGGCGGGGTCCTGGCCAGCCGCGCGGCGAAGGGCGGCCCGAAGCTTCTGCTGACTGAAGGCGATCGTATGGTACGGGACCACGTAGGTCTCCAGTGATGCGCTTGTAGGGCTAAGGTCGCCTTGCAGGGGGAGTTGGCGCCGGTCGCGGCTAGGCTGCATGGGACGTGCCACCCGGCAGGCCCCTCAGGCGGCCCAATAGCGTGATCCTGCCCATGCCGGACGCAACGGATATCGCGGAACGCCACGGGTTTCCGCTTGACTCCCCGGGTGGGCAGGGTAGCTTGCGCGCATGTTCTGCTCCCGCTGCGGAAGCGAGATCACCGGTAAATCCAAGTTCTGTCCATCCTGCGGTCTCGATCTCATGGCGACGACCCCCGTCCACGCCATCGCGACGGGTGCGCTCCAGGAGACCGATCTCGTGCGCGAGGCCCTGGCGGCCGAGTACGAGATCATCGAGGAGCTGGGGCGGGGCGGGATGGCTCTGGTCTACCGGGCTCGGGATCGCCAGCTCGAGCGCGAGGTGGCCATCAAGGTGCTGCCGTTCTCGCTGGCGTTCGACGCCGAATTCGTCGAGCGGTTCCAGCGCGAAGCCCGCACGGCGGCCCAGCTCGAGCACCCCAACATCATCCCGATCTACCGGGTCGGCCGATCCGGCCGGGTCATTTACTTCGTCATGAAGTTTCTGCGGGGCGGCTCACTCTCCACCGTCCTGCAGGAGCGTAAGAAGCTTACCCCCCCGGAGATTCGCCGGCTGTTGCTCGAGGCCGGGAGCGCCCTCGGCTATGCGGCGCAGCGCGGCATCGTTCATCGCGACATCAAGCCCGACAACATCATGTTCGACGAGTTCGGTCAGTGCCTGCTGACCGACTTCGGGATCGCCAAGGCGGCCTCGGGCCAGAAGCTGACCGGCACCGGCATGTCGATCGGCACGCCGCACTACATGAGCCCCGAGCAGGCCCGGGCCCAGTCCATCGACGGGCGAAGCGACATCTACAGCCTCGGCGTGGTCGCCTATCAGTGTCTCACGGGCGCGGTGCCCTACGACGGCGAGGACAGCTTCTCGATCGGCTACAAGCACATCACCGAGCCGATCCCGACGCCCTCGCTGATCACGGCCGACGAGCGGCGAATCTTCGAAGTCATCAAGCGCATGCTGATGAAAGACCC
>DASSMN010000084.1:0-2968 GCA_035688885.1 Gemmatimonadales bacterium | reverse complement strand
CTCTTCCACGCCTTGAGGCCCCGGAGCCGGCGGCGGTAGCCGGCGTAGCTCACCAGGCGAACGTCCAGCTCATGCCCCTGCCACCGCGCGAAGTAGGGCTGCTCGGCCAGCTCGGTGAGACCGTGCCGGGTCCACCCCTCGGCCGCGGCGGCGAGCAGCGCGCGGACGGCCCGGATCACCGGGATCTCGCTCCAGCCGATTCGCCGGCGAGCGGTGCCGGGCACGCCGAAGCGGTCGAGCGCGGCGAGGGCGAGATCGACGTAGGGCCGCGCCTGGCGGGTGATGACCGCGATCCGGTGGAGCGGCGTGCCGGCGAGCGCGAGGGTGCGGATCCGCCGGGCGACGTCTTCCAGCTCGCGCTCGACGTCGGGGGCGGTGATGAGGTCGACGGCCTCCCCCGGCCCCCTCAGCCCGCTCGCACCCCAGCGTCGGTGCAATTCAACAGAGCCGCTGTCATCCCGAAGGATCTCGCCCGCCTTTCCGGAGCTGTTCTGAGGAGGTCCCTCGCTGCTCTCGGGATGAGGGCGCGCAGAGACTCCGAACAGCCGGGTCGCGATCGTGTCGGGCTCGTCCAACCGAGTCACCCTCGGCGCCGTCTCGATGCCGAGCTCAAGCGGCTCGGCGGTGTAGATCGCGATTCGATCCAGCGCGCCGCTGCCGGCCAGCGCCCCGAGCAGTCGCCGCCACCCGCCCCGCAGATCCTGGAGACCGAAGATCCGGAGCTCCCGGCGCCCGCCGAGCCGCTCGGCGAGCCCGGCGGGGTCGGTGGCGATGGCGAGAGCACTGTCGAGCAGCCCATCCCGGCCGTCGCGGACGCCTTTGCCGTCGCTGCCGGCCTTGCCGGCGAGACGCTTCAGGTACTCCTCGTAGATGAGCTGCAGCTCACCGTCGCGCTCGCGCTCGAACCCGTCGCGGTCCGATCGGGCCTCGAGCGCGGCCCGGAACGCGCCGGGGGCGACGCCCTCGGCGGCCAAGTCGCCGAACAGCCGGTCGAGCGCGGTGATGAAGTCCTGGGGCCGCTGCAGGCGGCGGCCGAATACGTCGCCCCCGAACTGCCGGAGGACGCCGCCGAGAATCACGGCGCGCTCGAAGTCGTCGCAGGGCCGTCGGTCGGTGCCGCCCAGCCGGGCCGGGAGCTCCTGGAAGGTGCAGAGCGGCGGGTCGAACCAGCCGGGGACGCCGCGCTCGGTGGCGAGACGGATCAGGTCATCCCTGACGCCGCCCTGGCGGAGGGCGAGCAGGTAGGGCGGCGAGGGGAACGGCCGGCCCGCCGTCGACGGAACGGGGGACAGGAACGCCTCGGCGGCCCGCTCGAGGAGGAGGAGCGGGTCACAGGCGATGACGATCTCGACCGGGCTGGTGGCGGTCAGGGTCGGGTCCTGGACTGAGCGTGGTGGTGAGCGGTTGGTGAAGGTGTCGCCGCGTACCGGTCTTCACAAGGTGGGTGGGGGATGTGACAGCGGCTAGGTACGGTGGCGGACTGAGGAGGTGCGTTGTCTTAAGCCCCGTGTGACAATCGGCGGCAGGATGCCTGCGGCTGCGCGTACCGGGTGGCCCTCCTAAGATGCCGATGGGCCTGCCTCAGCCGCCCAGCTTGCCGCGATGCAGTTCGAGGTCGTGGGCCCGATCAGCGACGAGCGAACCATTGCCGCCGGCCGTCGGATTCGGCATCTTGCCGCGTTGGTAAGGCAGCTTGGACCGGGCAAGTGGCGAAAGAAGTCAGGCCAGGCCTGGATCCGCCTCCGCGACGGCACCCTGCGCAGGGCCGAGCTCCACTGGTATGAGGCGCAGGGCATCGGCCGGCGCAACCTGAAGATCAAGCGATACCTCGAGCCATGAAGAAGAAAGTGCCGCCCCCGAGCAAGGCACGCCGTTACGCGCTCTGCATCCACGCAGGCGAATACGCGCATGTCGACCTGGTCCAGCGAAAGGTGTACGAAGTGTGGCCGGACCAAGACGCCGAGCGGCACGGCCAGATCCGGGTGGTGGACGAGAGCGGCGAGGACTATCTCTTTCCTGCCGAATACTTCCTGCCGGTCACACTGCCTGCACGTGCCGACCGGGTCTTCAGGCAGGGGCGGCGGGCCCGAGTGGGCGTTCGGCTATCTCCTCGCAAGACCAAGCCCTGATTTTCTACCCAAGTCGCGACGATGATCGCCGGGCCCCGAGGCGCCACGGCGTCACACCGCCCTCGCCAGGCGCTCGATCTCGGCAACGCAGCCTTCCAACTGCCCGAGCAGCCGCCCGGGCGGTCCCACCCTGCGCAGATTCGCCACCAACGTCCGGTAGTACCACAGCTGATCCGCGCGTCCTGCGTTGAACCGCGTCCACACGTCCTCCCCGGCCTCCCGGTAGTCCGCGAGCAGCGACCGCGCGTTGTCGAGCTTGTCGGCCAGCGTGACCCTCAAATCCTCCCCGGGGGTCTCGAGCAGGTGAGCCAGGTAGCGTTCCTTGCGCTCGCGCCAGGGCGGTTTTTCTCCGCCCGCATAGCCCGGCGGTGTGTCGGTACACGCCTGCACCAGCGACAGCACCCGCCGCCCGTACCGGCGCTCGATGTCGTCGGGCTTGACTACCTCCGGGTGATCCTCCAGGGTGTCGTGCAGCAAACCCGCGATCGCCTCGTCCTCAGAGCCTCCGTCGGTCAGAATCAGCGAGCAGACACTCAACAGGTGCGCCAGGTACGGGACCGTCGTGCCTTTGCGGGTGTCGTTCGCGTGAACCTCTGACGCGTAGCTCAGCGCATCGCGAAAGCGGGACGTCAACAAACCGCGATCCTCCTTCCTCCGGGTGGTTTCGGCACAGTGACGGGCAATCTAGGCCTTCTGCCCGCTCTGGATCCGGTACAGCGCGTGCCACACATCGTGGTATACCCGCGCCCGCCCACTGCCCTGCCGCTGATCCACTGCCGACTTGAAATTGTCATAGTCGATCGCCTCGACCTGGGCCTGCACCGCTCGCGCGACGGCCG
>DASSMN010000420.1:0-2082 GCA_035688885.1 Gemmatimonadales bacterium | reverse complement strand
GCGGAGTTCACGGTGGACGCCTATCCGGGCCTCACCTTCCACGGCAAGGTGGAGAGCCTGAGCCCGGCCACCGGCGCGCGGTTCGCGCTGCTCCCGCCCGACAACGCCACCGGCAACTTCACCAAGGTGGTGCAGCGGGTGCCGGTGCGGATCGCGGTGGACACGACGTCGGACCCGAGCCATCCGCTTCGGCCCGGCATGTCGGTCGACGCCACGATCACGACGACGCACTGACGAGGCGGCCGTGGCCACCCTGGCGCTGCCGGCCCGCCCGCCGGCCCTCTCCCGCGAGGCGATCTATCGCTCGCGCTACCTGATCGCGTTCGCGGTGACGCTGGCCAGCGTGCTCGAGCTGGTGGACACCAGCATCGTGAACGTCGCCATTCCCCACATGATGGGGAATCTCGGCGCCACCCTGGACGAGGTGGCCTGGGTGAGCACCGGCTACATCGTGGCCAACGTCATCGTGCTGCCGCTCACCAGCTGGCTGTCGGACCGGTTCGGGCGGCGGAACTACTACAGCGGCTCCATTCTCCTCTTCACCCTGGCGTCCTTCTTCTGCGGGGCCGCGCGCTCGCTGGAAGGGCTGGTGCTCTGGCGCGTCATTCAGGGCATCGGGGGCGGCGCGCTCATCAGCACCGCGCAGGCGATCCTGTTCGATGTCTTCCCGGTCCGCGAGCGCGGCACCGCGATGGCGATCTTCGGCATGGGCGTGATGGTCGGACCGACTCTGGGGCCCACGCTGGGCGGGTGGATCACCGACAACTACTCGTGGCCCTGGATCTTCTACATCAACGTCCCGCTGGGGCTGCTGGCGGCGGTGCTCACCTGGCGGTCGGTGCCCGAGCCGGCACACCTGATTCGCCGTACCAGGGTGGACTGGCTCGGGCTCGCGTTCCTGATCCTCGGCATCGGCGCGCTGCAGATCCTGCTCGAGCGGGGCGAGAGCAAGGACTGGTTCGAGTCGCGCGAGATCATCGTCGAGGGCATCGTGGCCGGCGTCGGCGTGGTGGCCTTCGTCTGGCACGAGCTCACGACGGCGAACCCGATCGTGAACCTGCGCATTCTCCGGAACCGCCAGCTGGCGGGCGGCGTGGCCTTCGCGGTGATTCTCGGCTTCGCGCTCTACTCCAGCGTGTTCGCCCTGCCGGTCTTCCTGCAGAACCTGCTGGGCTACTCGGCCTGGGACACCGGCCGCGTGCTCTTCCCTGGCGCCATCGCGAGCGCGTTCACCATGGCGATGATGGGCCGCCTGAGCGGAAAATTCGATGCCCGCCTGCTGGTGAGCATCGGCGTGCTGCTGTTCCTGTGGTCCATGTGGCTCCACTACCACTTCACCACGGCGATCGGGATGAACGATCTCCTGCTGCCGATGGTGCTGCGCGGCGTGGGCCTGGGCTTCATCTTCGTGCCCTTGACCGGCGCCGCGGTGGCGGACCTCCGCACCGATCAGCTGGCCCAGGGCACCGGCCTCTTCAACCTGGCGCGCCAGCTCGGCGGCAGCTTCGGCATCGCCGTGACCGCGACCCTGCTCTCCCGGTTCACCGAGCAGAGCCGCGAGGCGCTGTTGCCCCACCTGGCTGCGGGGAGCCCGTCGGCCACCGGGTGGCTGCAGCAGGCCGTGACGCGGCTCGCGTCGCTGGGCAGCTCGCTGCCCGAGGCCCAGCAGCGGGCCCACGCGCTGCTCGAGGCGGCACTGCGGCAGCAGGCGTCCATGGTGGCGTTCGAGAAGGTGTTTCTCACCATGGGGCTGACCTTCGTGGCCGCGCTGCCGCTGCTCCTGCTGTTCCGGGTCGGCCGTGCCAGGGGAGCCGCGGCGGTGCATTAGGGCGGACGGACGGTCAGACCGTCGGTGGGTAACACGGTCGGTCCGACCGTCGACCATCTTCCCTCGCCCCGCGCCTTCCCAAATTCGCCGTATCTTTCCGGCGTGACCTTCCAGCGCAAACTCCTGTTCGGCTTCTCTCTCATGGTGCTGCCGGCCCTGCTCGTGGGCGCGGAAGCCATTCGGAGCAACGCGCTCGAGCGGCGGGCGCTCACGGCGCTGGGGCAAAGCATGGCACGCACCCGGACTTACGCCGA
>DASSMN010000617.1:0-2405 GCA_035688885.1 Gemmatimonadales bacterium | reverse complement strand
GAGTAACTGATCGACCGACGATGAAAGACGGCAGCGACGAGTTCAAGCTGATCAATATCGGGTTTGGTAACATCGTGGCGGCCAACCGCATCATCGCCATCGTGGCGCCCGACTCCGCTCCCATCAAACGGATCATCCAAGACGCCCGAGACAAAGGTGCGCTCATCGACGCCACGTACGGCCGGCGGACCCGCGCCGTTGTCATCACGGATAGCGGCCACGTCTTGCTCTCGGCGGTGCAGCCCGAGACCGTGGCCCATCGCTTTGTCGGCGACGACGAAGGCCCTCCGGCGTGATCGGCTCGCAGCCCCGACGCTCGTGATTCTCGCCATCGCCGGACCGATCGGGGTGGGGAAGAGCACGGTCGCGCGCCAACTGGCCGCGGCGCTAGGTTATCGCTACATCTCGGGAGGACAGGTGTTCCGGGAGATCGCCCGGGAGCGCGGGATCTCGGTCACCGAAGTGAATAAGCTGGCGGAGCAGGACCCTTCGTGGGATCGCGAGCTGGATCGCCGGCAGCGGGAGCTGGCCAAGGAGGGCGACTGCGTGGTGGAGAGTCGGCTCGCGGGGTGGATGGTGGACGCCGATTTGGCGATCTGGTTGCGGGCGCCCCTTGACGTGCGCGCCGAGCGCGTGGCCAGGCGGGAGGGCCAGCAGCTGGACGCGGCGCGTGCGGAGCTGGTGGAACGCGAGCGCAGCGAATGGGCTCGCTACCAGCGGCTCTATGGCATCGATATTTCCGATCTCACCCCCTACCATGTGATTATCGACACCAGGTATTGGGATGCGGGGGCTATCGCGACTACCTTGGCAGGTCTGGTGCGGTCCATGCAGGGCACAGACCGGAAGACAGGCCGAGTCGAGGAAGAGCGAGCCTCAGGGCGCTGACAAATGGCCAAGGCGCGGCTGGACAGCAAAGTCATCGTGGTGGGCGTGACCGGCGGAGTGGCGGCCTTCAAAGCCGCCCACCTCGTGACCGGATTGCGCAAGCTCGGCGCCGAGGTTCACGTGGTCATGACCGCGGGAGCTGCGCAGTTTGTCGCGCCCCTGACCTTTCGCGCCTTGTCCCAACACCCGGTGGTTTCTGACATGTGGGATCCCGACAGCCCCTATGATGAAGCCCATGTGGCGTTGGGAGAGCGCGCTGCCCTCTACGTCATCGCGCCCGCGACTGCGCACACGCTGGCCAAACTCGCACTCGGCCTGGCCGATGATGCGGTGTGTGCCACCGCGCTTGCAACGCGGGCGCCGGTAGTCGTGGCCCCCGCTATGGCGGACACCATGTACGAACATCCCACAACCCAGGAGCACCTGCAGAGTTTGCGCCGGCGGGGCGTCCATGTCATTGGTCCCGTCGTGGGATGGCTGGCATCCGGTAAAGAAGCCGTTGGCAGGATGACGGAACCGGAGGCCATCATCGACGAGATTTGCACCATTCTCGAGGCGAGGTAAGGCCCGGAATACAGCGGTGTTTGTCGAAGTTGACACGAGGCCGGATCATCCGGTCTCGTCGTGTTTTCTATGGAGGCATCCCGCACCCCCGCGCTCGTTACCCGGCCGGCATTCGCCGACGTGGCTCTCCATGTCCCGTTGCGCGCAGGTGATCGTGTGTTCACCTTCGCCATCCCGGAGCCCTGGCAAGGCCAGCTCACGCCCGGGATCGCGGTGCGCGTCCCGTTCGGGCGGCGCACCGCCGTAGGGTTCGTCGTGACACTCGCCGACCAAGCCGCCCGGCGCGTCCGCGATATCGCCGCCATCGAGGGTCGGATCCCGCCGCTGCCGGTCGATCTCGTCTCCTTGGCCATGTGGATGGCGGACTACTATGTGTGTTCGGTGGGTGAAGCCATCGCCGCGATGCTGCCCCCCCTTGCGGCTGCCCTCAGTACGAAGCCAGCCGAACCCATCCGAATCGTGCAGGGAGAGGGGACATCGCTTGCGCTCCCGGACACCGGCGTGGTGGCGCAACTGAACGCAGGGAAGCAGGTGGTGGCCGTGGTCGGCGAAGCGGCCCGGTTCGAGGCGTACGCCCAGGCGGTGCAGTGGGCGCTGGATCGACAGACAGATGTGATTGTGCTGGTTCCTGAGGTCGCCCAGGCCGAGCGCTTGCTGGAGTGGATCCTCAGGCGGACTGCTGTTCCTGCTGTCTTGCTCGCTGGCGACATCCCGCCCCGCTCGCGCTGGCAGATCTGGCGGCAGATCGCTTCAGGTGCGGTGCACATCGTCGTCGGCACGCGATCGGCCGTCTTCGCCCCTCTGCCTCGTCTTGGTTTGCTGATCGTCGACCATGAGGAGGACTCATCTTATAAGGAAGAACGCGAGCCGCGCTATCACGTTCGGCGCGTGGCCCAGGAGCGCGCGCGACTGCGACAGGTGCCCGTGATCTACGGAACGCCTGCCCCGTCGCT
>DASSMN010000609.1:0-4018 GCA_035688885.1 Gemmatimonadales bacterium | reverse complement strand
CGGCCGTGGACAGGTCGGCGGCGGCGATCTCGCGGAGGAGAATGTCCTTCAGCTCGCCGGGACGAAGAATGGAATCGGTGGCCATGTGGTGAGCAGCCTGGCTAAGAAGGAATAGGGGTGCCCTGGACAGCTTGTGAAAATAATCACAATGCGGGCACGGACAAGGGTTACGCTTTGCCGCGTCCCAAACTACACCGCCTGCCAGTGGGAGTCACCGGTCGGGGTCGGCCGCGACCGCGCCAGGGCAGCACTCATCCCGTCCCCGGCTGGCGGCTGGAGTGACAAGGGTTATCGGCGGCTGCGGGTATTTCCCTTGACGAAGGCCTGCAGCACGCCCCGCGGGCCAAGCGCCCCCAGACCGCGGGTCGAGACGTCGGCAATCCGGCGCGAGGTGCTGCTCAGGTGGCTGGCAGAGGCGAAGTGGAGGATGCGGACCACGGTGGGGACGGTGACTCCGGGATTGGCGAGCAGCTGTGCCGCGCAGGCCACGCGGGTGAGATCGATCACCCGCTTGAGATTGGGCGCTCCCCCGGCGCCGAACTGACGGCTCAGGTGCTCTCGGCTCACCTCCAGCAGCTTGGCCAGCGTGGTGGTGCGGATCGGCCGCTCCACCTCGCCCACCAGCACGGCCCAGGCCTTCTGCTGAAGCGGCTCGGTGAGGCGCAGCATCCGGGGAGCGTCGGCCAGCGCGGCCCGGCGCTCGGCGGTGACGGAGCTCCGCATCACCAGATCGCCGGCAATCGGGTCATCGACCCCTTCCACCACCACGGTGGCCACCGTGTGACGCCGGCAGGCGAGCAGCAGCTCGCCGTCGTCGGGGCGGAACGGCGCATAGGCAACCACGGGAATGCCGGGCAGCTCGCGGCGAAGACCCTCGAGCTCGGGCAGGAGCGCCGTGTTGGGGCACAGGACGATCGCGTCCACCAGACGCCGCTCGACCACGCGACGGAGCGCGGCCGGCGAACGGCAGCTGACGACGCCGGGGCCACTCTTCGGCAGGGTGCGGCGGAGCGCCAGCAAAGCGGCGCGACTGTCCAGCAGCGCGGCGATGGCGGCCACGTCAGCCCTCCGTCCGGCGCTCCACCGCCGGCCGGGACCGCCCCGCCCCGACCGCCACCAGGGTCCGGACCATCCCACCCGCGCGCTTGAGCACGCCGCGGGCATTGTCGTAGCTCAGCGTTTCGAGCGCCTCGTCGAGCGAGCGCCACTGGCATTCCGTGATGCCTTCGTCGCGCTGCGGCGAGGCGTCGCCGTCGGGACTCTCGAACAGGAAGAAGTGGCAGTACTTGTGGATGTGGCGGCCGCGGAAGCGGAAGTGCCAGTCGATGACCCGGATCGGCCCCTGCAGCACCAGCCGTTCGAGCCCGGTCTCCTCGGCGGTCTCCCGCATGGCCGCCTCGGCGGGCGACTCACCATTCTCCAGGTGGCCCTTGGGGAAGCCCCAGTTGCTGTAGGAGTCCTTGATCAGGAGAAACCGCGGTCCGCCGTCCACCTCACGCC
Organism: Gemmatimonadales bacterium; assembly: GCA_035688885.1. Classification (GTDB taxonomy): domain Bacteria; phylum Gemmatimonadota; class Gemmatimonadetes; order Gemmatimonadales; family GWC2-71-9; genus CAVVWJ01. Next base: position 2,518 of record DASSMN010000609.1, on the reverse strand, counting down.
GGAACACGATCCCGCCCGCGCTGACCTCCAACTCCGCCCGCCGTTTGCTCATCAGAACACCGAGATCTTGAGGTACTTCTTAGGATGGGCCTGGATGTCGGTCAGCAGCTCCCGGAACTGGATGACGGTGGCCGTGGTCTCGCGATACAGCGTCGAGTCGGTGGCCAGCATGCCGAGCGTGCCGTTACCCTGCTGAATCCGGGTCATCAGGGAGTCGGCCTGCTGCAGCACCCGTACCAGGCTCACTTCGTTAGCCTTGGCGGCGGCCATCACCGAGCGCAGGTCCGCCGCCGCCTGCCGGAGATCCTGGCTCGAGGTGCGGCCGTTGGCCAGGATGTCCTTCAATTGGTTGTCGGCCGTCGCGGTGTCGAGCCGGGCAACGGCGTTCTGAAAGGTCTTCGCCACCCCGGCGAACGCATCGGACGTGGACATCACGTTCTGGCTCACCCGATCGATGCGGTTGGTCTGCGCGTTGGCGAACGTCACCAGCCGGCCCGAGATGTCGGCCAGGTCCTTGACGCTCTTCTGCAGGTTCTTGAGCGCGGTACTGTCGAAGGCCTGGCTGATCCGCTGCGTCACCACGCCGACGTCGCCGGCGATCCGGCTGGCCTGCGCGGTCAGCTGGCCGATGTCGGGCAGCGTGGCGCCGGGCCAGGCGTCGCCGCCGGCCCGGTCCGATTCGGCCAGCGCGGTGCGCAGGTTGGGGTCGGTAGGGGGCGGATCGTACGAGATGATCGTCGCACCCCACTCGCCGAACAGGCTGGCCGAGGCGACGATCACCGCCGGCTTGGCCGGGAGCTGCACCCCGCGATCGATGCTGAACTGGGTCTCGACCCACTCGTCCTGAATCAGCCGGATGGCCTCGACCCGCCCCACCTTCACACCCCGCAGCGTCACCGGCGCGCCGACGCCCAAACCGCCCACGGTCCGGAACCGGGCGATGGCGCTGGTCTGCTGCCTGTTGATGTCGGTCTCGCTCAGCCAGAGCGCACCGGCCACGACCAGTGCCAGGGCCGCCAGCACCGACAGCCCGACCGCGAACTCGTTGGAGCGTTTCATGGGCGTCCCTCGATGAACTGCCGGACTACCGGGTCCGTGGTGGCCTGAATCTCGGCCTTGGTGCCGACCTGGCGGATGCGTCCCTCGTACAGCATCGCGATCCGATCGCCCACACAGAAGGCACTGCGCATGTCGTGCGTGACCAGGAGCCCGGTCACACCGAGGTCCCGGGTGCGCACCATCAGCTGATCCATGACGGCGGAGGTTACGGGATCGAGGCCGGAAGTCGGCTCGTCGTAAAGAATGTAGCGGGGCTTGAGCGCGATGGCCCGGGCGATCCCGACGCGCTTTCGCATGCCGCCGCTCAGCTCGGCGGGGTACTTGCTCTCGGTCCCCGACAGCTCCACCACGTCCAGGCTCTCGTCGATCCGTTCGGCGACGGTCGCGGCGTCGTATCCGCGGCGCACCAGCCCCAGCGCGATGTTCTCGCCGACGGTCATCGAATCGAACAGCGCGGCGAACTGGAACACGTACCCGATCTGGCCCCGGAGCTCGGTCAAGCCGTCGCGGTCGAGCTCGCTCACGACCGCGCCATCCACGATCGCCCGTCCGCCGTCGGGCTCGAGCAGGCCCACGATGCACTTGAGCGTGACGCTCTTCCCCGAGCCCGAGTACCCGATGATGACGGTGTTCTGACCGTCCGGGACCTCGAGGGTGACGCCGTCAAGGACCCGGCGGGCGCCGAACGATTTCGTCAGGCTCTCCAGCTGGATCACGAGGAGCCGGACGGAAGGACGGACGGACCAGCACACCACGCCGGTCCCGGTGCCCTCGCGGGGTGTGCCGGTCCTTCCGTCCTTCCGTCCTCCCGTCCTTCCGTCCTCACAGAAGCACCAGCGCCCAGAATGCGTCCAGCACCAGGATCGCCTCGCAGCCGAGCACGACGGCGCGGGTAGTGCTCTGCCCCACGCCCTGGGCCCCGCTCTTCGCGTCGAGCCCGCGCAGGCAGCCCATGAGCGCCACGGCGGCGCCGAAGCTGGCGCTCTTCACCAGCCCGAACCAGATGTCCTTGAACCGGTAGAACAGCTTGAGGCCCTTGAAGAACTCGGGCGTCGACAGGTCCAGCAGATTGACGGCGGTGATCCACCCTGAGGTGACGCCGATCGCCATCGCGAACGCGGTGACCACCGGAAACATGAGCGCGGAGGCGAGCACGCGGGGCACGACCAGGTACGCGTTCGGATCGTAGGCCAGCGTTTCGAGCGCGTCCACCTGCTCGGTGACCTTCATCGTGCCCAGCTCGGCGGCGATGCTGGCGCCCACCCGGCCCGCGAGCGCCATGCCGGTGAGGACCGGCCCGAGCTCCATCATCACCGTCTTGCCGACCAGCGCCCCGACGAAATACAGCGGCACCGCACCGGTGAAGATGTAGGAGGAGAGCAGCGCGAGCACGATGCCGGTGAACACGGCGATGAACAGCGCGATGGGCACGGAGTCCACGCCCAGGCGCCGCATCTGC
>DASSMN010000584.1:0-14224 GCA_035688885.1 Gemmatimonadales bacterium | reverse complement strand
GTGATGAAACCCTTGTCCACGGCCTCGATCAGATCCCGCATCCAGAGATAGCCGAGCCGGTTCTCGCGGGAGATCCAGGGCTGGGTGTGCATGTCGGTGTAGTGCAGCAGCGCCGTCTCGCCCTCGACGTAGCGCTCGAGCGAGTTCCACCGGGGGTCGATGGCCGCGCGCACGTTCCGGGCGACGGCCATCTGGTACATCAGGGTCTCGTAGGTGAGCTCGTTCCGGTCCAGCGCCGCGACGATGTCGGTGAGGTTCCAGCGCAGCGCCTCGCAGTCGAGCAGCATGACGCTGAACTGGGGCTTCCGGCCGCCATCGGGCTCCCGCGCGGCAAGCAGGTCGGCGCCGTCGAACGGCAGCGTCCACAGCGAGCGGATGTCCTGGAACACCTGCATGTCGGAGTCCACGTAGATGGCGCGGCCGTGGAAGCCGGCCAGCTGCGGGATGTAGAACCGCTGGAACGAGAACGGGGTGCGCGGACGGTTGCGCACCTCGCGCGGCATCGGGTACTCGACGTTCGCGTGGTGAAGCGGAAACACCTCGACGCTCATGCTGGCGTGCTTCCGGATCGAGTACTCCAGCACTTTCACCGCCAGCATCTGGGCTTCCTGGCTCCCGACGTACACTCGCACGGGCGCCTGCACGTCGAGCGGCGCGAAATCCACTCCGGTACTCATGATGGTCCTCGCAAACCCTTTGAACTGGAGGTCGAAATCCTGGCGCCCGTTGGCGAGCAGGGTCACGTCCTTGAGATCGTCGAACGAGGCGCTGTAGCTCGCGCCGCCGTCCACGCCCAGGGTGCGGACCCGGCGCACGCCGGCGCGGGCCAGCAGGTCGAGCGCGGCCTCGGCGCTGAAATAGGTCGCGCGCACCACCGGCCCCGGCCCGTGGCGCAGGGGCCCGGTGCTGAGATCATACCACAGCAGACGCCCCTGCGCGTCGAGATCGCGCAGGATCGGCGACTCGGGTACCAGTTCGGCAAGGGTCCGGCGGCCGACCCGGTTCTGATGGTGGGGGTACCACGGGAGCACGACGAATTGGGCATTCTGAGTCAGCGCGTCACCGCAGGCCTCGACCACGTCGATGTCGATGATGTGCGCCACCCGAACCGGTTGCTCCCGCACCGCGTGGTTCAGGCTCAGCAGGTCGTACTGGCCCAGGTCGTACCGGGAGCGGAGCTCAAAGGTGGGCCCCTTGCCCAAAATCAACCAGGGCCGCCCTCCATCAATCTGTTCCCGCGACCAGTCGAAGAAGAGCTGCAGACCGCCTCCTGCGGAGTGCACCCATGAACCCCACCCTGCCGTGCGGGTAGCATAAGGCTGCGCTGGGCGGCGATCAACTGTGAGGTGCGCGGGATCACAAGACCCAGGGGGCATCGGAGCGGAAGCCTCCGCCTCGCCCCGTCACCGATCAGCTAGTCCGGAGTGCGGCGGAGCAGTCCAAACCGCGAATGGCCGTGTCGAAAACGGAACTGGCTCGACGTCAGGCCAGGAAGGACTGGGCCATGCGACCGTCGGTGTGGTCACCGCACAGCGGACACGTGCCAGCCGCTCACCAGGATCTCGGGCACCGGCGCGCTTCGCACCGAGTTGCCGTACTGCCGGGTTACCAGCCAGCCGAGCCGCGCGACCAGTCTGGCCGTGAGGAACAGGGCCAGCCGGACGGGGCGTGACGACCGAAACTCGCACTGCACGGCCAGCCGCTGCAGCAGCACCGCCATGGTCTCCATCGTCGTCGCTTCCGCCTCGATCTCGGTCGAGGACCAGTCGCGGAAAAGATGGGCCAGTCCATAGTTCGTAAACCGGAAATAGTCGCCCGGCACGTCGTGGAGCGGGAACGCGAAGCGGGTCGTGAGCAGCAACCGTCCGCCCGGCCGCAGCACGCGGCGGATTTCGTCCACGATGCGCTGGGGCTCGATCGTGTGCTCCAGCATCTCGGTCGAGAGGATGAGGTCGAACGAGTCGGCGGCGAACGGGAGGGCGTGGGCATCGCCCACGACCGCCGCGCCCGGCTTGCGGCGCAGGTCCAGGCACCAGCGGTTCGGGAACAGCGCGGCGTATGGGGAGTTGCCGCAGCCCAGGTCCAGGACCCGGCGGTCGGTGGCGTACGGCCGGAGAAAGTCCGTGATCCGGTCGCGCACGAGTGGCCGGCCCAGGGCCCGCCCGATCCCCTCGCGAGCCGCCACCACGGGATTTCGCATCACGTCGGCTGCGCCGGGTCGGACGTCAGCCCGTTGAGCGCGGTTCGAGCTCGCGCCACCCAGGTGTGTGCCCGCAGGAACTCCGCGCGCGCGGCGCGGCCCAGCCGCTCGCGCAAGGCAGGGTCGTCGGCAAGGCGCCGTAGTGCCGCCACCCACGCGTCCGTGTCCTCGGGCTCGCACAGGAGGACCTGGACCTCATCCTGGACGACCTCCCGAAGCACCGGGAGGTCCGCCACCAGGATCGGGCGGCCCGCGGCCATGTACTCGAACAGCTTGAGCGGCGACATCCACCGCGACGCCTCTCCGGCCCCATGGGTGCCCACACGTCTGTGATACGGCGCGAGCAGCACGTCCGCCCCGAGGCGGTACCGATCGGTCCTCCCGTGCGGGACGTGGCCGTGAAATCGCAGGTTGGGAAGTCGGGCGGCGGGCTCGCGCCAGGTCTCGAGTTGAGCTGTCTCGCCGCCCACGACATGGAAGTCCGCCCAGCGACACGCCTCCGCCAGCTCGACGACTGTTTCCACGCCTTTGCCGGGATAGAGGTTGCCCACGTACACCGCCTGGAGTCGGTCGGGTGGACCCAACGGTTCCGCGGGCGCGTCCCCCGGATCCTCGGCGGCATCGGGCGCAACGACGACCCTGCTCTCATCCACCCGGTGGTGCTCGCGATACTCTCGCCTCAGCGCGTCAGAGATGACGACGACCCGCCGCAGGTTGCGATGGTGCAGTAGCCGCCGACGGAGCCATCCGAGCGGGCCCGTGGTCCGAAGCGGCAGATGGGCCTCGAGCACGGCCGGAAGCCCGAGCTCGGCGCTCAGCGCCACTGCCTCGGGAAATCGCCCGTACACGAGGTCGGGTCGTGCTCCGCGCGCCGCCCAGGCCATGGCCGCCGCACAGAGCAGCATGCCGTGCCCGTCCGCCTTCCACGCCACCCGGCGGACCGTGAAGGTCGGCTCGACACCATAGAACCCGAACGGGTCGGACACGTCGGCGCGAATCTCCGCCCGGAGCGGCGCGAAGAGCGTCACCTCGTGGCCGAGCCGGGCCAGACCCTGGCACATTCGCATGACCTGTACACTACTGGCGACGCCCGACGGGATCGGCGAGGCTGCGAGGTAGGCAATCCTCACAAGCTGGGCTGCAACGCCCCGGCCAGCGACGGCGGGGGGACCGCCGAATCCGCGAGCCCCATCTCGCCGGCCAGCCACCGCTGCAGCAGGAGCAAACCCCAGACCTCGGCACCACGGACCATCCCGGACGCGAGCGCCGGCACGTCGGGAGACAGCCACGCGCCGTCCGTAAGGCGACTCAGGCGGGTGAGCTCGGCGTCAGCCCAGTCGCGGCTCGACGCGATCCACTGGGTCATGGGCGCGCTGAAGCCCTTCTTGCTCCGGTGCAGCACTTCAGCCGGGAGCCGATCCGCGACGGCCTGCTTGAGCAGCCATTTCTGCTCACCCGCCCGCAGGTTCCAGTCGGAGGGCAGCGCGAGGACCTGCTCCACCAGCTCGTGATCGAGCAGGGGAGGCCGGACTTCGACCGACGAAGCCATGCTCGCCCGGTCCACCTTGGTCAGGATGTCGTCCGGGAGGAATGTTTTCAGATCGAGATACTGCACCCGGGCCAGCGGATCGAGGTCCTCCCGCCAGTGCCGCCGGAAATGCCAGTAGTCGTCGTAGCCGCCGAACTCGCCTCGACGTGCCGGCGCCAGCAGCCGGCGCTTGCGATGAGGTGAAAACAGCTCCATGAGCGCGGCATACCTGCCCAGCGGCGACCGCGAGAGCGCCACGAGGACGCCTTTGCCGCGCCGGCCCAGCGGCCAGCGCTCGGCGAGCGGGACCAGCAGGCGGCGCGCTGCACCGAGCGGCAGGCGATCAAGCCCTCCACGCGCCAGCCAGGATCGGTACCAGCCGTAGCCCGCGAACACCTCGTCGCCGCCGTCGCCGGAGAGCAGCACCTTCACGTGCTCGCCCGCCGCGGCGGTCACGTAGTAGGTCGGAATCGCCGACGTATCGGCGAACGGCTCGTCGTAGAGGGTCAGCACGTGCGGCAGCATCCGGTCGAGCGACTCGCGTCCCACCACCTGCTCGGTGTGCCGCGTGTGACAGTGCGCAGCCACGAGTCGGGCGTAGTCGAGCTCGCTGTGCTCCGCGACATCGAAGCCGGCCGAGAACGTGCGAAGGGGCGGCTTCGCGACACCCGCCGCCAGGGCCGTCACGGCGCTCGAGTCCACCCCGCCGCTCAGCAGCACGCCGAGCGGTACGTCGCTCACGAGGTGGTCCGCCACCGCACGCTCCAGCGTGCGGGCCACTTGGTGCACCGCCTCGTCCGGTGTGGTCGCGGCGGTGGCCGCCGCACCGAGGGTCCAGTACTCCCGGATCGTCAGCCCCCGGTCGTCGAGCGCGAGCAGGTGGCCCGGCGAAAGCTTGCGGATGTGTGCGTAGGCCGTCTTCGGCGCGGGGATGTACAGGTAGGTGAGAAAGTCGTAGAGCGCGGTCCAGTCCACGGCGCGGTCGATCCCGTCGCAGGCCAGGATGCCCTTGATCTCCGAGGCGAACGCGAAACATCCGGGGCGCGCGTAATAGAACAGGGGCTTGATGCCCAGCCGGTCGCGGACCAGCAGGAGGCGGTAGCGAGTGCCGGGCCGGGGCCGCCGATCGTAGAGGGCGTAGGCGAACATCCCCCGCAGGTGATGAACGTGGTCGTCTCCCCACTCCTCGTACGCGTGGAGCACGACCTCGGTATCGGTGTGAGACCGAAAGGTGTGGCCGCGGGCCTCGAGCTCGCGCCGGAGCGCCTGAAAGTTGTAGATCTCGCCGTTGTAGACGATCCAGACGCTGCCGTCCTCGTTCGACATCGGATTGTGGCCGAGGGGCGACAGATCGATGATCGAGAGTCGCCGGTGGCACAGGGTCATCCCGTGATCGGGCCACCCGCGAATCGCCTCGTCGTCCGGCCCGCGGTGCGCGATCGCATCGTTCATACGTTGCGCCGCCGCCGCATCGGACGGCGCGCCGCGCACCAGGCCGGCAATCCCGCACATCAGGCGGGGACCTCACCCTTGACAGTCACGACGCCCGGAGCGGTGAGCAGCGGCCGGAGCAGCCGCCGAGCCAGCGACCCCGGCGGGCCCGCGTTGGTGCGCACCACCGGGACCCGCATCTCGTCGAACCAGGCCAGCACCTCGGGATAGGTATGGTGCGTTGCGATGGGCGCGGCGTACCAATCGAAGATGATGTGGGGGTGCGGCCCGATGCGGATGAAGCGGTTGGCCAAGGCGTCCAGCCGGGCCCGCTCCAGCGCCTGGCGAACCCGGAAGAACCCTCGGGTCACGGCCTGCAGGCGCTCGATGGACATCCGCGTCGTCCATTGGCGGAGCGACCAATCGACCGCTTCGTAGATCACGTTGCCCTTGCCGTAGAGGTGCACGGTCACGGTGCCGCCGGGGCGGACCAGCCTCGCCAGCGCGGCCGTCGCGAGCTTGGCGTTGCCGGTGTGCATCAGCACGCCGATCGAGAAGACCGCGTCAAAGGTCCCCGCCGCGAACGGCAGTCGAAAGATATCGCCCTGGACGATCTGAACGTTGGGTCGGTCGCGGTTGTTGGCGGCGGCGGACTCCACGCCGTCGCCGAGATCGACGCCGATGACTCGCGCCCCGTATTGGGCCGCCCAATGGGTGTACCGGCCGTTGCCGCACCCGGCATCGAGCACCAGCTTGCCGGCAATCTCCCCGGGCTCGAGCAGGGCCTTGCGACGGAACAGCGCCTCTTCGTAGGCGGTGTTGTGAACCGGATCATCCCACCCGAACCGGGCGTACTCCAGCCATTCGAACCCGAAGTTCCGAATGGTGTGACGCTTGAGTCCGCCGAGCGGGTCCTCCGCGGGGGCCGCTGGCGCCAGCGCCACGCCAGCCGCTTCGAGCCTCGACCGGAACTCACGAACAAACCCGTCGGTGAGCGCCTCACGCAGGTCGGCCGGCAGCATGCGGGGAATGCCCCGCAGGACCGGATACCAGGCGGTGCACTCGGGCGTCCGACATTGGAGCACGCCGCTCACCACCTCGCTCTCGGCATCCTCGGCAAAGGCGACGCTCTTCATGGTGCCCCCGCAGCGCGGACAGCGCAACAGCTCAATGGCCCACGGCTTCACGAGTGCTTGATCCCTCGCAGGATGAATCGCCCGGCGTTCTGCTGGCCCGAGGCGATGTTGTGATAGCGCAGGAACACCGCGCGGACCAGCCGGCGCAGGATCTTGAGATCGTAGTATCGGTTGTCCAGCAGCCGCCAGAACCGCGGGGATTGCAGCAGCGTGACGCGGCATTGGAAGATCGGCGCCTCGAGCGTGAAGCCGTGCCGCGCCATCAGCTCGGTCACCTCATGCAGTTCGAAGTGCTTGTAGTCCCACCGGCTCGGCACGAGCCGGTTGGAGGGCACGGAGACGATCAGCGCGCCGCCCTCGCGCAGGGCCGCCCGCGCGCCCCGGATCACCTGGTCGTGGAAGGCCGGCGGAATGTGCTCCAGCACCTCGATGATGGTCGCGGCGTCGAACCGCCCGTGGAACTGCTCGTCCTCCGCGAGGAGCCGGGCATCGGCGTGCAGCAGCCGCGCCTCGGGGACCAGCACGTTGCCGAAGGCGATGCCCCGCTCGTTGAAGTCGAGTCCCGTCACGGTGTATCCGCGTGCGGCCATGTGCTTGGCCCCGAACCCCGGGCCGCAGCCCACGTCGAGAACCTCGGCGGGCGGCGGGGGCAGCAGGTCAAGAATCACCTTCATGTAGCCGTCGTACTGCACCCGCGGCCAGGACGCCTCATCCCACAGCCACTGTTCCGGCAGCTGATAACGCTGCCGGTAGTCGCGCAGCTCGTCATCCCACAGCTCAGGCGCGGACATGGCGATGTACCGACAGCAGCGTCAGTCCCACGATCGGAATCCAGGTCAGGTAGAAGGCGAGATAGGCCACTCCAGCTGCAGAAGCGCCCAGGAGCGAGACGCCGGCGACCAGCACTGCGAGCTGAACGATGACACCGGCGGCCATCGCCACCAGCGAGCGGCCCGGCCGGTCCATCGCCACCAGCAGCGGGTGCCACACGCTGGTCGAGACCGCCAGGCCCGTGGCGGCCGCGAACAGCTGCAGCGGCACCGTGGCTGGGCCATATTGCGCCCCCGCGGTGAGGCGCAGCAAGGTGCCCCCCGCGACCACCAGGACCAGCGCGCCCGCCAGGCCGAACGCGGCGGACGACTGCGTGACGCGCCGCGCCAGCCGACGCAGCTCGCTCACCTGGCGATGGCGCCAGAGCGACGCGAAGGTCGGATAGCTCGCCTCGTATACCGGGGCGACCGGGACGTTGAGCAGGTCACTGAAGGAGCGTGCGAGGCGGATGAACCCGGCCGCCGCCGGACCCAGATAGTAGCCGACCAGCAGAATGTCTCCCTGGCGCTGGGCCACCTTGAGGAGGCCATTGACGTTGGTGATCGTGAGAAAGCGTGCGATCCCTCCGCCATCCCCGCGAAGCAGGTCGAGCCGGGCGGCCAGGATCACGCGGAGCCCTCCGAGTCCGACGGCCCGCGCCCCTACCCTGCCCATCCAAATCGACACCAGCGCACCCGCCAGCATGGCCACCACGTATGCACCAACCACCGCCTGCAGGCTGCCGACCACGAACAAGGCTGTAACCACGGCGGCAAAACGCAGCGATGCGTTCAGGAGATTCTGAAGGGCCACCAGGCGGAACCGCCCGGCCACGCGAAGGAGCACCAGGGAAGTGCCCGCGGGGACGCCGGCGAGGATCGTGACGGCAAAAGCCATGACGAGCGGGCTCAGCGCGGGGTCCTTGAGAAAGACCCGCGCCGCCCACGGCGCCGAGACGACCACCACCAGCAACGCGAGCAGTGCCGTCGTCGCATCGACGAGGTAACACAGCTTCGCGACTGCCGCGGCCTTCGCGGCATTACCTTCGGCCCGGTAGCGCACCAAGTAGCTCGTCGCCGCTTCCCAGGCCCGGGAGTCGAACACCTGGTTGACCGTGGCGGGATAGGTCATGACCAGCGCGAGGAGGCCATACGGCGTGGGGCCGAGGACCCGCGCCAGGATGAGCATCTGGAGGAAACCGAGGCCCAGCGCCGCCGCATTGGCGGAGAGAAGCCACGCGCTGTTCCCGATGAGCCGGCGGAATCCGTCCACGCCGGTCGGCCCTACGGCGCGCGACCCGGTGTCCGCCGGGGCAAATCCCATCTCGCCGCCCACCTCAGAGCACCGCGTCGCTGTACTGGAGCCGCACCCAGGTGCGATAGCTGCCGTCCATGACGGCGCGCCACCAGGCCTCGTGCCGCAGATACCAGTGCAGGGTCCGCCGAAAGCCGCTCTCGAGACTCTCGACCGGCACGAAGCCGAGCTCGCGTTCGATCTTGCGGCTGTCGATCGCGTAACGGCGATCGTGCCCGGGCCGATCCTTCACGAACGCGATCAGCGATTCGCTGGGCCGGCCCGATGCCGCGGGCGCGTTGGGGAAGCGCCTGGTCAGCTCGCCGTCGGCGGCGAACGCCTCGTCGATGAGTCGGCATAGCATGCGGACCAGCTCGAGGTTGCTTCGCTCCGTGCGGCCGCCGACGTTGTAGCTCTGTCCCACCTCCCCGTGGGTGATCACCAGCTCCATCGCCCGACAGTGGTCCTCGACGTACAGCCAGTCGCGCACGTTGAGACCGTCGCCGTACACCGGAAGAGGGCCGCCGTCGAGGGCGTTCACGAGCATCAGCGGCACCAGCTTTTCCGGGAATTGATACGGCCCGTAGTTGTTGGAGCAGTTCGTGCTCGTGACCGGCAGGCCATACGTGTGGTGGTAGGCACGCACCAGGTGATCGGATGCCGCCTTGCTGGCGGCGTACGGGGAGTTGGGCGCGTAGGGGGTCTGCTCGTGAAAGGGCGGGTCGCCCGGCCCCAGCGAGCCGAACACCTCGTCAGTCGAGACATGATGGAACCGGACATCACGGGCACCGCGGCGCTCGTCGAGCCACACCTCGCGGGCCGCCCGAAGCAGGGCGTGCGTCCCGAGAACGTTGCTCTCGATGAACGCGTCGGGTCCAATGATGGAGCGGTCCACGTGGGATTCGGCCGCGAGGTGTACCACCGTGTCGATCTGGTGCTCCCGCAGCAGGCGCGCCGCCAGGCCGCCATCGCGAATGTCCCCCTGGACGAACGTGAACCCGGCGCGGCCGCGCACCGGGTCGAGGCTCGACAGGTTACCGGCATACGTGAGCGCGTCGAGTACGACGAGCCGATCCGCCGGATGGGCGGCCAGCCAGTGGTGGACGAAGTTGGCGCCGATGAAGCCGGCCCCACCGGTGACGAGCAGGCTACGCAAGGTGAATGGTCGGGCGTGGCATGAACGTTACTCCTGAGCCGGGCCGTCGAGACTTCTGAAACGCGCCGAAAACTGGCAAATAAAACCCCTCCACCGACCCGTCTCAAGCGTGCCCGGCGGGTCGCGCGGCGCCCTGCAGCATGGCCCGGAGCGCGACGCGCCAGTGACAGATCGGGGCGTCCAGCACCCGCCACGACGCGCTCTTGTCCAGCACGCTGTAAGCCGGCCGACGGACCCGGCTGGGATACTGGTCCGTACGCAGCGGGCGGACGGGAACCGCCCGATCCAGGAGGCCCACCGCGAGTGCCTCTTCCTGAATCGCCACCGCGAAATCGTACCAGCTCGCGACGCCGGCATCGGTCCAGTGCAGCGTCCCGTGCACCTCGGGCCGTGCGCACGCCGACCACAGAGCCAGCGCGAGGGAGCGGGCCCACGTCGGCGTGCCGACTTGGTCGGCCACGACCTGCACCTCAGGCGCCTCACGCATCAGCCGAAGCATCGTCTGCGCGAAGTTCCGGCGATGCTCCGAGTAGACCCACGCCGTGCGAATCACCAGCGCCGCGTCGCCGAGGATCTGCTGGACCTCGCGTTCGCCGGCGAGCTTGGTCCGGCCGTACACGCCGAGGGGGTTGGGAGGGTCGTCCGGCACGTAAGGGTGGCTGCTCGCGCCATCGAAGACGAAGTCGGTGGAGAGATAGATGAGCCGGGCCCCCACGCCGCGAGCGGCCCGCGCCACGTTGGCGGTGCCGCGCACGTTCACCCGCTCGGCGCGATCGACCTCGTGCTCCGCGAGCTCGACGGCGGTGAACGCGGCGGCGTGAATCACGACGCTGGGCCGCTCGTGCTCGAGCACCGCGCGAACCCGGTCGGCATCGGTGACGTCCAGCTCCGCCGCGCCATACGGCACCGCCCTCCATCCCTCGGGTACCGCGGCCTGCACCGCCAGACCCACCTGTCCCCCCGCCCCGGTGATCAGGGTGCGGCCGGCCGGGACGGCGTTCACGGATAGCCCTCGGTCCTCTGGAGCGACGGGGCGGCCGCGTCCTTGGCCGACAGGATCGGGGGCGCCGACCCGGCCAGCGGCCAGTCGATGGCGAGCTGGGGATCGTTCCATCGTACGGCCCGGTCACCCGCGGCGAGGTAGGGCTCGGTGCATTTGTAGATCACGTCCGCATGATCGGTCAGCACGTAGAACCCATGCGCGAAGCCGGGCGGGATCCACAGCTGGTGCTGATTCTCGTCGTCGAGCATCGTGCCCACCCACCGGCCGAACCTGGGCGACGAGCGGCGCAGGTCCACCGCGACGTCGTACACCCGACCGGCCGCGACCCGCACCAGCTTGCCCTGCGGGCGGCCCACCTGGTAGTGCAGGCCGCGCAGCGTGTGCCGCGACGAGCGGCTGTGATTGTCCTGCACGAACGGACCGGGAATGCCGGCCGCCCGGTAGCGCTCGGCCTGCCAGACCTCGACGAAGAACCCACGCTGGTCGGGGTGGACATCGGGGCGGACCAGCAGCACCTCCGGCAGCTCGGTGGGCGTGACGATCACGGCCGGCGGGGGTCCTGAAGCAGCTGCAGCAGGTACTGCCCATACGCCGTCTTGGCCAGCGGCTGCGCCAGGCGGGCCACCTGCTCGGCGTCGATGTAGCCCATGCGGAACGAGATCTCTTCGGGGCAGGCGATCTTGAGGCCCTGGCGCTCCTCGATCGTCTGGATGAAGGTGCCGGCCTGGAGCAGCGACTCGTGGGTCCCGGTGTCCAGCCAGGCGGTGCCGCGGCGCAGGATCTCCACCTGCAGCTCGCCGAGCGCCAGATAGCGGGCGTTGACGTCGGTGATCTCGAGCTCGCCCCGTGCCGAAGGCCGGATGTCGCCCGCGATGTCCACCACGCGGTGGTCGTAGAAGTAGAGTCCGGTCACCGCATAGTTGGAGCGGGGCCGCGCCGGCTTCTCCTCGATGCCCACCGCCTTCCCGGCGCTATCGAACTCGACTACGCCGTAGGCCGATGGGTTCTGCACGTGGTAGCCGAAGATGGTGGCACCGTCCCGGCGACCCGCGGCGCGCTGAAGGATGTGGCTCAGGTCCTGGCCGTAGAAGATGTTGTCGCCCAGCACCAGGCAGCTCGGCGCGCCGGCCAGGAACTCACGGCCGAGCAGAAACGCCTGCGCCAAACCATCGGGCGACGGCTGCGCCACGTAGCAGAACGAGAGGCCCCACTGGCTGCCGTCGCCCAGCAACCGCTCGAAGGCCGGCAGATCCTGCGGGGTGGAGATAATCAGGATCTCCCGCATCCCGCCCAGCATGAGGGTCGAGAGCGGATAGTAGATCATGGGCTTGTCGTAGATGGGAAGCAGCTGCTTGCAGACCGCCCGGGTCACGGGGTGCAGCCGGGTGCCGGAGCCGCCGGCCAGAATGATGCCCTTCCGCCCGACGGCGCGCCCGTTCGCCACCCTCAGACCTCGAGCGGAAGCGCGACTCGGCGGCCGTCCCGCGCGGAGATGTAGGTGGCGATGAGGATCTCGAGCGAGTGGAGACCCTCGCGCCCGTCGGTGTCGGGCATCGCCTCACCCCTGAGCGACTTGATCACGTTGTCGTAGTAGGACGGATGGCCGAACCCGTAGACCGACGTCGTATCGTAGCTCGCCTGCTCCACCGCCGTGTCGTCGGGATCCGAATCGGCGAACTCCCAATGCTCGATCTTGTTGACGGCCACACCGCCGATCCGAACCGTGCCCTTCTCGCCGATGATGGTGATCGAGCCCTCGAGGTTCTTGGGATAGGTCAGCATCGTGACGTTCATGCTGCCCAGGGCGCCGGTGCGCCAGCGGATGCTCACCACCCCCGTGTCCTCGACCTGGATGTTGCGCGCGAGCGTGGCGGTATAGGCCTGGACGCTCTCGACCGGACCGATGAGCCAGTCGAGCAGGTCCACGTAGTGGCTCGCCTGGTTCATGAAGGCGCCGCCGTCGAATTCCCAGGTGCCGCGCCAGGCCGCGCTGTCGTAGTACGATTGGGGCCGGGTCCAGAACACGTTGATGTTCACCATGTAGATCCGGCCGAACCGCCGCTTCTCGACCGCCCGCCGGAGCAGCTGCAGGGTGGCGTTGCGCCGGTTCTGCTTCACCACGAACAGGTGGACGCCGGCCTGGTCACAGGCCTGGACCATGCGCTTTCCGTCGCGCCACCGGGTGGCCATGGGCTTCTCGGTCATCACATGGCGCCCGGTGGCGGCCACCTGGATCGCCTGATCGGCATGCAGGCCGCTGGGCGTGCTCAGGATGACGATGTCCGGGTCCGATCCGGCCAGCAGGGCGTCCAGGGTGCGGAACCCCGGCGCCTTGGTGCGGGCTTCGGCCTTGGCCAGCGCCTCGGGATCGATATCGCATACTGCCACCAGCTCCGCGCGGTCCTTGTGCCGGTCCAGCGCGTCGAAGTGGTTGCCGGAGATGCGGCCGCACCCCACCAGGGCGAACCGAATCTTGCGATCCCGAACGAACGGCTTGGTGATGAACATGGGTGCCCAAGTATAAGCCGGTCCGGCCGATGCATGAAGTTGCGTGACTGCCAATACGATCCTCCACCGGGGGACTGGCGGAATTCCGGGTGACTTCCCATATTGTGAATAGTTTCACAAACCTTCGCCCGCCGTCCGCGGCGGCCGAGACCTGCGGCGCCTCGCTTCCGGCGGGCGCCGCGATCCATTCGAAGGGAGAGCCATCCATGGCGACTGCGACCAACCCGGCTTCCACCAAGGTCTCCTACCCCGCCGAGGCGGTGAACCGGTTGTTCGCGCCGCCGGAGCGCGAGGTCCCGGCCGATAAGCTCCGCCGCCTGCTCCACGAGGCGCGGGACAAGAAGTCCTATCTCCACACCGCCGGCGCGTACGACGCCTTCACGGCGGCGATCATGACCACGCTCGGCTTCAAGACCCTGTATGGCAGTGGCTGGCAGCTCGCCGCCACCAAGAGCATGTACCCCGACATCGGGATCTACCAGTCGCATCAGATGGTCGAGCTGGTGCTCGAGCTCAAGAAGGGCATCGAGGGCGCCCGCAACACCCGCTGGTACGACACCGAAGGCACGGACATGCTCGACGCGCCGCCGGCGTTCGTGGACATGGAAGCCGGCTTCGGCGGGCCGACCCAGACCTTCACACTGGCCACCGAGCTCATCCGGGTCGGTGCCGCGGGCGTCCACCTGGAGAACCAGGACCCCTCCAACCGCACCTGCGGCCACATCGTGAACGTCGGCAAGCAGAAGCGCAACAAGGTGCTGGTGACCCGCGAGCAGTGGCTGGCCAAGCTCAAGGCGATCAAGGCAGCCGCCGAGGCCACCGGTGTCAATGTGGTGGTCATCGCCCGCACCGACTCGATTGATGGCGCGTTGCCCGACCAGGATCCGGGCGGCGTCAAGATGGCCATCGAGGACGCCTGGGAGGCCGCCGAGCTGGGCGTGGACGTGATCTGGCCCGAGTTCAACAACACCGAGCTCGACCAGCCGCAGGAGTTCGCGGAGGGCGTGCGCAAGTACTATCCCCAGCAGATGCTGGGATTCAATCTGTCGCCCTCACTCTACTTCGGCCGCGCCAAGAAGGCAGGCACCCTGATCACTAATCAGGAGCTCGCCGATCTGGGCTATACGCTTCAGTTCTCCACTCTGTTCAACTTCCGGAC
>DASSMN010000569.1:0-2635 GCA_035688885.1 Gemmatimonadales bacterium | reverse complement strand
TGGCCTACGTGGCGAACTTCAATCTCTACGGCGACAAGGTGCCGTCCTCGGTGTCGGTCGTCGCCACCGACGAGATGGCGGAGATCAAGCGGATCACGACCTGCACCATGCCGCACGGGTCCCGGTTGAGCCCGGACGGGAGCCGGCACTACTCGGCGTGCATGATGGACGACATGGCGGTGGAGATCGATACCCGGAAGCTGGCGGTGGCGCGCTACTTCGTGCTCAAGAAGGGCCAGGAGAAGGGGTTCAGCGGGGCGCCCTTCCCGGCCGGCCCGGCGACGGCGACAGCCGGTGCAGCGCCCAGCCAGGACATGAGCCACGGGATGGAGCCGCCCACGCCGGGCGATGTCTCCTGCTCGCCCACCTGGGCCCAGCCCTCCGCCGACGGCAAGCGCCTCTTCGTCGCCTGCAACAAGGCGAGCGACATCGCCGAGATCGACGTGGCGAGCTGGACCCTCACCCGCCGGATCCCGGCCGGCGACGGCGTCTACAACCTCGCCGTATCCCACGACGGCAAGCTGCTGCTGGCGACCAACAAGCGCGGGCAGTCGGTGTCGGTGTTCGACGCCGGGACCGGGCAGGAGCTCAAGCGGCTGCCGACCCGTCGGAAGGTGGTGCACGGGGTGGCCGTCTCGCCCGACGATCGGTACGCCTTCGTGTCGGTCGAGGGCGTGGGCGCCGAGCCCGGCACGGTCGAGGTGATCGACCTGGGCACGCTGGCGACGGTTGCGACCGTCGACGTGGGCTCGATGGCCGCGGGCCTGGATGTCTGGAAAGTCGAATAGCTCTCTCGACACCGCCCCCGACCCGCCACATCTTCGAGGCAACGACCGGTGCTCGTCCGGACCCCTTCCCGCCCCTCGCCGACGGGTGAAGCCATGGCCAAGTTCGCGAACATCCTCCAGACCGTCGGCAACACGCCGGTGGTCAAGGTCTCCAAGCTCGCTCCCGCGGGCATCAACCTCTACGTCAAGATCGAGGCGTTCAATCCGCTCGGATCGGTGAAGGATCGCCTCGCGCTCGGCATCATCGAGGACGCCGAGCGGCGAGGGGCCCTCAAGCCGGGGCAGACGGTGATCGAGGCCACCAGCGGCAACACCGGGATCGGGCTGGCCATGGTCTGCGCGCAGAAGGGCTATCCGCTGGTCGTCACCATGGCGGAGTCGTTCAGCGTGGAGCGCCGGAAGCTGATGCGCTTTCTCGGCGCCAAGGTGATCCTCACACCACCGCCGGCCGGCGGGACCGGCATGGTGATCAAAGCCGAGGAGCTGGCGCAGAAGCACGGCTGGTTCCTGACCCGGCAGTTCGAGAATGAGGCCAACGCCGACTTCCACTCGCGGACCACGGCGCGCGAGATCATCAACGACTTCGCCGGCGAGCGGCTCGACTACTGGGTCACCGGATTCGGTACCGGCGGCACGCTCAAAGGCGTGGCGCGGGTGCTGGCCAAGGAGCGGCCCGAGACCAAGATCGTGCTCGCGGAGCCGGCGGACGCCCCGATGGTGTCGAGCGGCACCCGGCAGGAGCAGAAGCCGGACGGCTCGCCGTCGGCTCGGCATCCCTCGTGGAAGCCGCATCCGATTCAGGGCTGGAGCCCTGATTTCATTCCCAAGCTGGCCGGCGACGCGGTGGCGGCGGGGCAGGTGTCGCGGGTGGTCACGGTGACCGCGCCGGACGCGATGCGCTGGAGTCGGGCGCTGGCGGCCAAGGAAGGTATCCTGGTCGGCATCTCCGCCGGCGGAACCTTCGCGGCGGCGATGGAGGTGGCGGGAAGCGCCTCCGAGGGCACGACGATCCTCTGCATGCTGCCCGACACGGGCGAGCGCTACCTCACGACGCCGCTGTTCGCCGAAGTGCCGGCCGAGATGACGCCGGACGAGATCGCGATCATGCAGTCGACCCCGACGTTCGCCCAGCCGGCCGGCTCATGACTGCTTCAGCGGGCCGATAGCAGGCCTGGTCCACGGCAGCAGCCCGTACACCCGGCGCGCCGCCCGGCGCGCCAGCTCGGCGATCCGCTCCCGGCGGCGCCGACCGGCGAGGTGCGCGGGCACCTGGTAGCCGTCGTACCGTCCCAGTCCGATGGTGGACACCCCCGATTGCGCGATCACCGGAAACGGGAACAGGCAGAGGTTCGGCAGGCCGTGCGCCCACGAGCGGTCGAGCTCGTCGTCGATCGGCCGGCGCACGGCCCCGCAATGGCCGACCAGCCGCTCCGCGCCCGCGCGGGTGAGGACGTAGGCCTGCCCGCCGAAGACCCGGTCGCTGTACTCGATGAGGTGACGCTGGAAGTCGACCGCGTTCGCCAGCAGGCGACGGCAGGGGCCGGGGTCCATCGCGTACAGCCGCAGAAAGCCGATGCCGCTGGCCTGGAGATCGATGCGCGCGAGCTTCTCGACGAAGGTCCAGTCGACGATGGTGTCGTCCTCGAACACGATCAGCTGGGTGGCCGGCGATTGGAGGAAGCTGGTCCAGGCGGCGTAGTGGCTGCTGTAGCAGCCGAGCTCACCGGCTGACAGCGGCCGCCCCTTGAAGATCACTGCCTCGTCCGGATCGTAGCTGAGGTCCGGGCCCAGCCCGCGTCGGCCGTCGAGAAACCGCCAGTCGAGTGTCACCCCGGCGGCGCGGGCGG
>DASSMN010000558.1:0-22038 GCA_035688885.1 Gemmatimonadales bacterium | reverse complement strand
GAGTACGGCGAGGCGCACCAACGCACCGGGGACTGGATCGTCTACACTTCCGCGGACAGCGTGTTCCAGGTGGCGGCCCACGAGGCGACCGTGCCGCTGACGGAGCTGTACGCCGGCTGTGCCGCCGCGCGGGCGATGCTCCAGGGAGAGCACGGCGTGTCCCGGGTGATCGCTCGGCCGTTTACCGGCACACCCGGCGCGTGGGTGCGGACGCCCAATCGCAAGGATTTCAGCCTGCCTCCGCCCGGGCCGACGCTGCTCGACCGGCTGGTCGAGCGTCACATCCCCCGCGTCGGGGTCGGGAAGGTGGACGACCTGTTCGCCGGCCGCGGCATCACCAGCATCCACACGGCCACCAACGGCGAGGCCTACGGCCTGATCGAGGGCGCCCTCACGTCCATGCAGCGCGGACTGCTGCTCGCCAATGTGATCGAGTTCGACCAGACCTGGGGCCACCGCAACGATGTTCCGGGCTATCACCGCGGGCTGGTCGCGCTCGACCGCGCGCTTCCCCGCATGATGGCGCCGATCAGGGACGAGGACCTCGTTATCTTTACCGCCGATCACGGCAACGACCCGACGACGGCATCCACCGACCACGCTCGCGAGGTCGTGCCCCTCCTCGTCGCGGGCCCTCGAATCCGGCCGGTATCCCTCGGCCGGCGGGCCACATTTGCCGATGTCGGTCAGACGGTGGCCGACTTCCTGGGCGTGCCCGCGCTTCCGGCCGGCACGTCGTTTCTGTCCGAGGTCTGGCGTGACTGATACCCTGGTGGAGTCGGCTCGCGCGGTACAGCAGCGGGCCTACGCGCCGTATTCCCACTTCCGGGTGGGCTGCGCGCTCGAAGCCGATGACGGCCGCGTCTTCGTTGGCTGCAACGTGGAGAACGCGTCGTACGGCCTCACCATCTGCGCCGAGCGGGCCGCCGTATGCGCCGCCGTCGCCGCGGGCGCCCGCCGCTTGCGCCGAGCGGTGGTGGCGACCGACATCGATCCGCCGGCCGCGCCGTGCGGCGCCTGCCGCCAGGTGCTGTCGGAGTTCGGCCGCGACCTCCGGGTCGAGGGCGTGGGGCCCTCGAGCCACGTCAGCTGGACTATCGCCGAGCTGCTGCCGTCCGCCTTCGGTCCGGAGCAGCTCACGTGACGCGGTGGGCCCGCTGGTGCATTGCGGTCGCAATCGGCGTGGGCATCGTGTCCGCCTGCCAGGAGCGCCTCACCTCCCCGGGCGAATGTCCCGAGCTGTGTCCCGGCGGGTCGCCGCAGGTGTTCGATACGGTGATACCGGCGGTGGCGGGGCTGGACAGCAGCTTCCCGGGAGCGACCGATTGGGCCGCGGGCGGGGGATACGTCAATCGCGGGCGGGGCACGGCGCTGCTCCTGTCGAACGGGTTTCCCGGTTCGGAGGACCGCCCGATCTATCGGTTCGCGCCGCGCAGCGATCAAATCGCCGTTCGCGACACTTTCCGCACCTTCACGGTCGACTCGGCCCAGCTCAACCTCACCCTCGTGGCGCGCGACACGCTGGTGGGCGGCCTCACGCTGTTCCTGTATCGCATCCCGAGCGGCGTCGACAGCACCGTGTCGTTCACCGGCGTCGAGCCGTTCCTGGTGCCGGCCAACCTGATCGACAGCATCGTGGTGCCGGACTCGGTTCACACCGGCACGGTGGTAGCCAAGCTCGACCCGACCGAGGTGGGGCGGGTCGCCTTCGCCGGCACCGACAGCACGCTGGCCATCGCCTTGCGCATGACGGCGAGCGCGCCGACCGGGGTCCGGGTGGGCTCGCTCGCGTCCAGCACGTCGGCCACGTTCACGAGCTTCGTCACGCTCGACGTGCCCGACACCGGCTCGGTCAAGCACCAGTCGGTCTCCCGGCCGACCGCCTTCAACACCTTCGTGACCGAGAACCCGGTGGTGCCGGTCGATTCGCTGCTCACGGTAGGCGGCGAGCCCTCGAGCCGGGCCCTGGTCCGGTTCGGCCTGAGCAGGTCGTTCCTGGACTCGGCCTCGATCGTGCGGGCCACGCTCGAGCTCACGCCGGTGGCTCCGGTGTACTCGCTGCGGGGAGATCCCTCCTTCATGCAGGCGGTACCGGTGGTGGGTGATGTGGGCGCCAAGTCGCCGATCAGCAGCGACAGCATTGCCCTTCGGCTGGGCACCGACACCTTGCCGCTGGTCCTGTCCGACACGATCCGGTTCAACGTCACGCGACATGTGCAGGTGTGGCAGGCGTCGAGCGCGCGGCCCCAGAGCATCTTTCTGAGGATAGCGCCCGAGGCCGCCACGTTCGCCCGGGCCCAGTTCTTCTCCACCCGTTCTCATGCCGCCGATCCGTCCGTGGTGGTGGCGCCGCGCCTGCGCATCACCTACCAGCGCTCCTTCCGGTTCGAGACACCCTGATGCGCCGAGCGCTCGTGGTTCTCGCCCTGCTGGCAGCGCCGATGGCCGCGGCCAACGCCCAGTCGTCGGAATTCGGCGTGCGTGGGCTCGGCATGCCCGGCCGGCCGCTCAGCACTCGCGCGTTCTCGGCCGGAGGCGCCTTCGGTCTGTTCGATGGCGAATCGGGCCTCAATCCGGCGGCGCTGGGTCGCGTCAGCGCATTGGGCGCAGATTTCACTTCACTGCAGGACTTCCGTCACGTCGAGAACCCGGCGGGCAGCCGGTCGGTCCGCGAGAACCGGTTCCCGTTCATCGCCATCGCGGGGCCGATCAAGCGCTTTCCCGCCGTGCTGGGCCTCAGCTTCGCCAACTACACCAGCCGCGACTTCACGCTCGCCACCGCGGACACCTTGCCGCTTCGCGACGTCCTGGTCCCGGTGTTCGACACGTTGTCCTCGCGCGGCGGCCTCAGCGACCTTCGAGCGGCGGGGTCCCTCCGGATCCACGACGCCTGGATCGTCGGCGTCGGCCTCCATGTCATCACGGGCTCGGCCCGGATGCGCTTTCACCGCAGCTTCGCCGACAGCAGTTTCCAGGCACTCACCCAAAGCTCCGAGTTGTCCTACGCGGGCGTCGGGATGGACCTGGGTGTCATTCGGAACTTCGGCCCGAAATTCAGCCTCGCGGCCACCGCCCGGTCGGATGGACACGTGAACGTCGACCGCGACTCCGCCCGTGTCAGCACCATTGACCTGCCATACAGCTTCGGGTTCGGCCTCCGCTGGCGGGCCCGTCCCAAGATCGAGCTCGCCAGCCAGGTGCTGACGCATACCTGGTCCGCCGCCAACAGCGATCTGCTGGAGCAGGGTGGGGTCGGGAGCAAGAACAACTACGAGGCCTCGTTCGGCCTCGAATACACCCCCGACCTGCGCCGGCCTGCCCGGCGTCCGCTCCGCCTCGGCGTCCGCTACGGTACGCTTCCGTTCCTGCTCGACACCGGCGAGCAGCCGAAGGAGTTCGGCATCTCAGCCGGTACCGGCATTCGCTTCGCCCAGGAGCGAGCAGGTGTCGATCTCGGCCTCGAGCACGTCTGGCGCTCCGCCGGCGCCTTCAAGGAGCGGACCTTCCTGGTCAATCTGGGTGTGACGGTGCGGCCGTAGTAGTTTGGAAGGGGGCGAGGGAGGACGGGAGGACGGGAGGACGGGAGGACGGGAGGACGGGCAGGTCGCAAATTGTAGTGGGCCAGAGCAGCGATGCAATAGCACGCACCTGCTCGCGCGAGAGTGAGGCACCGGCGTCGTGGACGACGCGTGGCCGTAAGCGCCGGCGCGACCTCGCTGCCGGGGCGCAGGCGGCAGGACGGTGCTCCCGGAGGGAGCCACCCGCTCCGCGGGTGCCCGGTCCGAGCCATCGCCATCGACCTCTCCACGCTACGTTCAGCGAAGGACTGCAGCGACCGGCGGGAGCACCGTCCTGCCGCCTGCGCCGTGCACCCCGACGTCCGAGCCAGGCGAACACGATGAAACGCGTCTACATCGAAACCTACGGCTGCCAGATGAACGTCGCGGACTCGGAGCTCATGTTCGGGCTCCTCGACCGCGCGGGTTACGCGCGCGCCGACGATCCGGCCGATGCCGACGTGATGCTGGTGAACACCTGTGCCGTGCGCGACAACGCCGAGCAGCGGGTCATCGGCCGAGTGGGCGAGCTGCAACGCCACTTGCGCCCTGGCGACGTGCTCGGTGTGGTCGGCTGCATGGCCCAGCGCCTCGGCCCGGCGCTGCTGGAGCGGGTGCCAAGGGTTGACCTGGTGGTGGGGCCCGACGCCTACCGCAACCTGCCCGACCTGATCGGCCTGGCGGGTGCGGGCCAGCGCAGCACCGATACCGGCTTCCGCTCGTGGGAGCACTACGAAGACGTGCCCGCGGTGCGCGAAAACGGGCCTACCGCGTTCGTCACGGTACAGCGCGGCTGCGATTACCGCTGCACCTTCTGCATCGTCCCGTACACCCGCGGGCCGGAGCGGAGTCGCCGGCTGGAGGACGTCGTTCGCGAGGTCGCCACGCTCGCCGATGGTGGCACCACCGAGGTCACCCTCCTCGGCCAGACCGTCAACAGCTACCACGACGGCGCCCACGACTTTGCCGATCTGCTTCGCGCGGTGGGCGCGGTGGACGGCATTCGGCGGCTGCGGTTCACCAGCCCATACCCCACCGAATTCACGCCGCGGGTCATCGAGGCCATGGCTGGCACCCCCGCGGTGTGCGAGCACGTGCACCTGCCGGTACAGAGCGGCTCGAATGCAGTGCTTCGGCGCATGCTCCGGCGCTATTCGCGCGAACAGTACCTGGAGGTAGTGCACCAGCTCCGGGCGGCCATCCCGGGCATTACCCTCTCGACCGACGTCATCGTCGGTTTCCCGGGCGAAACGGAGGCGCAGTTCGAGGAGACCCTCACCCTGGTCGCCGATGCCGATCCGGACGACGCCTACACCTTCAAGTATTCCGTGCGCGACGGCACGCCGGCCGTGCGTCTCAAGGACCACGTGCCCGACGAGGTCGCCTCGGCGCGGCTCGACCGGCTCATCGAGACGGTGCGGGCCAACGCGCGCCGGAAGAACGCGGCCCGCGTGGGCCAGGTCCACGAAGTCCTGGTCGAGCGGCCCGCCCGTCGAGGCGACCTCATGCTCGGCCGCACGCGCACCAACCACCTGGTACTGCTCGACCTTCCCGCGTCCGCGGTCGGTGAGTACCACAGCTGTCGGCTCACCGGCACCACGGGCTCCACGTTCACCGGCGCGCTGGCCGCGCCCGCCCTGGCGGTCCTGTGATCCACAACCTGGTCGAGGAGCACGTTCGAGCCTCGTACGATTCCCTGCGACCGCGATTTCCGGCGTTTTGCGGCTGCGACATCTGCCGCGAGGATGCCCTGGTCTACACCCTCAACCGGGTGCCGTCCCGGTACGTCTCGAGCCGCACCGGCACGGTCCTCACCGAGGTGAACCTGGAAAAGGACCAGAGCCGCGCGGCCATCGATGTGGCCATGCTGGACGGATTCCGGAAGATCTCGCTCGCGCCGCGCTGCGGGGCCAAAGGCAAAGCGCTCGACGCGTAGTCGGAACGGTGCCGCGGTGAGGCCGCGGCCCGCGCTGCTGTTCACGCTCGCCTATGGGGCCGGTCTTGCGACCGGCCTCTTGCGTTTCGGCAGCCCCGTCGGCGTGATCCTGCTCCTGGTGGCGGCGGCGGCCGCGCTGAGACAGCAGCCGTTTGCCGTCCTCCTCGCCGGTGCCGTCGCGCTCGGTCGCGCCGGCGCCGAGCTGGCCCGGGTCGCGGAGCAGCGCCAGTGCGCCGCTCGGCTGCCGGCCGGAAATCTCCGTCTCACCGTGCGGCTGGTGGAGCCAGTCAGCGCCCTGGGTGGCCGGGCCGAGGTCGAGCCGTTGGGCGCAAGCTGCCGCGGGGCGGTGGGCGCTCGATGGCCGGCGGGCGCCGCCTCGCCCGCGGGGTTCCAGCACCGCGTCGAGGCGATCTGGCTGCCGCGGGCCGGCATAGCCGGCCGTCCCGGCGGCACGCTCGTGGTCCGAGGCGCCGACCCACCGACCGGCTCGCCGTCGGTGTCGGCCCGGCTTCGCACCGTGCTCGGGCGCGCGAGCGCCGAGCTCTACGGCGCCCGCGCCTCGCTGGTCGACGCCCTGATGCTGGGTCGGCGCGGCGCCATCGACGCTGACCTGCAGGACCGCTTCGCGCAATCCGGTCTGGTTCATCTGCTGTCGATCTCGGGCTTCCACGTCGGCCTCATCGGCGGGTGGATCTTCCTGGTGTCCCGGCTGCTCGGGACCCGGCGCGATCCGGCGCTCATCGCCTCCGCCGCGGTCAGCACCGCCTACGTCGCCTTCATCGGCTGGCCCGCGCCCGCCACCCGGGCCGCGGCACTCGCGGTCGTGCTGGCCCGCTGCCGGGTGCGGCAGCGACACGTGCGCGCCGACGAGCTGCTGGCTGCCACCTGCCTCATCGTGCTGCTCACCGATCCCTGGGCCGTCCTGGACCTGGGCGGCTGGCTTTCGGCCGCGGCACTCTGGGGCGCAACCCGATTCAGCCGCTGGACCGATGCCGCGTTCGGCCAGGGATTCGGCTGGCGCACGCTCGGCTCGTCCATCGGTGCGACGCTGGCCACCGCGCCGATCACCGCGTGGGCGCTCGGCACCGTGGCGCCCATCGGCATCGTCCTCAATTTCGCCGCCATCCCGATCGCCGCGGTCGCCGTGCCTGGCGTCCTGGTGAGCCTGCTGCTCCAGCCGATCGCGCTGGCGCTGGCGCGGCCGTTCGCGGCCGGGGCCGGCCTGCTGCTGCACGCGCTCGAGCTGGTGGCGGCGGCGGGCGCCGGAGTGCCCGGCGGGCATCAGCTGCTGGAGTCGGGAAGTCCCGGAGCGACGCTGCCCTGGGTGCTCGCCCTGGGCGCGGGCCTGTGGATTACACAGGTCCATAACACCAGGCTCGAGGCCCTGCGTCGCACGGCCTGGATCGCGACGGCCGTGCTCTGGCTCGCACTCGCCCGTGCCCCGTTCCTCGGCGCGACTGACGGCGACGGAAGGCTCACGTTACATTTTCTCGACGTCGGGCAGGGGGATGCCGCGGCGATCCGCACGCCGGCCGGGCACTGGATCCTGGTCGATGCGGGTCCGGCCGGTGAGGGGACCGACGCCGGCCGTCGGGTGGTGGGGCCGGTTCTCGAGCGGCACGGCGCCCGGTCGCTCGCTCTCGCCGTCGTCTCCCACGCCCACGCCGACCATCTCGGCGGCCTGCCGTCGGTGATGAGCCGGATTCGGACCGGCCTCGTGCTCGAGCCCGGCGCGAACGTCGCCGACCCGCGGTACGCGAGCTTTCTCCAGCGCCTGCCGCGCGACGGCGTGCCCTGGCACCCGGCGCGAGCGGGTGAGCGGTTCACGCTCGATGGCGTGCAGTTCACCGTGCTCCACCCGACGCCGGGCTGGCGTCATTGGGGCGAGGACGTCAACGAAGACTCGGTCGTGCTGCTGGTGGAGTTCGGCCAGTTCCAGGCGCTGTTCGCGGGCGACGCGGGATTTCCCGCCGAGTCGGCCATGGCGGGCCGGCTCCGCCGGGTGGACCTGCTCAAGGTGGGGCACCACGGGAGCCGGGGCAGCACGGGCGATGCCTGGCTCGACGCGCTGGCGCCCGCCGTCGCCGTCATCTCGCTCGGCAGGAACGACTACGGTCACCCGGCGCCGGCCACGCTCGAGCGACTGCGGGCCCATGGGGTCGCGGTGCACCGGACCGACCGCGAGGGCACCGTGAGCGTGACGACGGACGGCATGCGGATGACGGTCAGCTCCGGCGGCGGCACGGCCAGCTACGACGTGCGCTGACGAATCACTTTCCAGACAACGGGGGACGCGTGCAGACGTCGGTCACCACCATCGAGCGGTTCATTCTCGATCAGGAAACCCGATACCCCGAGGCCACCGGCGAGCTGTCCAATCTGCTGTACGACATTGCGCTGGCCGCCAAGATCATCGCCGCGGCCATCCGGCGGGCCGGGCTGGTCAACATTCTCGGCTCGAACAACGAGCGCAACGTGCAGGGCGAGGTGCAGCAGAAGCTCGACGTGCTCGCCAACGAGACGATCAAGAACTGCCTCAAGCACACCGGCCGGGTCTGTGCGATGGGCAGCGAAGAGGACGAAGATATCATCCCGGTCCCGCCCGAATATCCGGTCGGGAAGTACGCGGTGCTGTTCGACCCGCTGGATGGTTCGTCCAACATCGACGTGAATTCCGCGGTGGGCACCATCTTCAGCATCCACCGGCGCCGCAGCGAGGAAGGGCGGGGCACCAAGCAGGACGTGCTCCAGCCGGGCTGCCAGCAGGTGGCCGCAGGGTACGTGATGTACGGCTCGAGCACCATGCTGGTGTACACCACCGGCCAGGGCGTGCACGGGTTCACGCTCGATCCCACCATCGGCGAGTTCCTGCTGTCGCACGAGAAGATCGTCACCCCGCGAGTAGGCCAGTACTACAGCGTGAACGAGAGCAACTTCGGACGCTGGGATCGCACCGTGCAGGTCGCCGTGCGGGGCCTCAAAGGCGACATTCCCGACGGGCTCAAGCCGAAGAACAGCCGCTACATCGGCTCGCTGGTCGCCGACTTCCACCGCAACCTGATCAGCGGCGGCGTGTTCCTCTATCCGGCCGACACCAAGAACGTGAACGGCAAGCTCCGGCTGCTCTACGAGGCGAGCCCGATGGCGTTTATCGCGGAGCAGGCCGAGGGAAGCGCGACCGACGGGGTCAACCGCATTCTGGACATCGTGCCCACCGACCTGCATCAGCGGACGCCGCTGGTCATCGGGAGCCGGGAGGATGTGGGCTTCGTGGCCGACATGATCCGGAAGGTGTCGACGTCCGCCCGTGTGAGCGGCGCCGTATCGCAGCCCGCGCTGTGAGCGCCGCCGAGCTTTGCGTTGACGTGTTGACCACGGAAGCACGGAAGACACGGAAAGACGCCAAGGAAGGCGGCGGTAAACCGCACACCCACAAGGTCCTCGCCATCTTCCGTGTCTTCCGTACTTCCGTGGTAACCCGGCGCCGCCCATGACCACGCGACCGGCCGTCTTCGGCCCGGCGGACTGGTCCGGCGATCCGGCGCAGGATCTCGGGGAGCCCGGCGAGTTCCCGTTCACCCGCGGCGTTCACCCCACCATGTACACCGGCCGGCTCTGGACCATGCGCCAGTACGCCGGCTTCGGGACGGCCCAGGAGACCAACCTGCGCTTCCGCCGGCTGCTGGCGGCGGGGCAGATGGGGCTCTCGACCGCATTCGATCTTCCCACCCAGATGGGCTACGACTCCAACCACCCGATGGCGCAGGGGGAGGTGGGGCGGGTCGGCGTGGCCATCGATACGGTGGACGATCTGGCGGATCTCTTCCGCGAGATCCCGCTCGACCGCGTCTCCACCTCGATGACCATCAACGCCACGGCGGCCATCCTGCTCGCGATGTACGTCGTGGTCGGCGAAGAGCAGGGCGTCCCGCGCGCCAAGCTCACCGGCACGGTGCAGAACGACGTGCTCAAGGAGTACATCGCGCGCGGAACGTACATCTATCCGGCGGCCCCGTCGCTTCGTCTCGTGGCCGACATCTTCCGGTTCGTGAGCGACGAGCGGATGAGCTTCAACCCGATCTCGATCAGCGGGTACCACATGCGCGAGGCCGGGGCCACGGCGGTGCAGGAGGTGGGCTTCACCCTGGCCAACGCCCTGGAGTACGTGCGGGTCGCGGTCGAGGCCGGGCTCGATGTCAATGCCTTCGGGCCCAGGCTCTCGTTCTTCTTTGCCAGCCACAACAACCTGTTCGAGGAAGCCGCTAAGTTCCGTGCGGCTCGTCGCCTGTGGGCCCACCTCGCCCGGGAGCGTTTCGGCGCTGACGACGCCACGGCGCGCCTGCGATTCCACACCCAGACCGGTGGCGTCACGCTCCAGGCCCAGCAGCCACTCACCAACGTGGTACGCGTAACGCTGCAAGCGCTCGCCGCGGTGCTCGGCGGCACCCAGTCGCTCCATACCAACGGATATGACGAGGCGCTGGCGCTCCCCACCGAGCAGAGCGCTACGCTGGCGCTCCGGACCCAGCAGGTGATCGGCTATGAAAGTGGGGTGTCGCAGGTGATCGACCCCCTGGGGGGGAGCTGGTACGTCGAACGCCTGACCGACACGATCGAAGCCGGCGCCCGCGCGCTCATCGCCGAGGTGGACGCGCTCGGCGGCGCCGCGCGCGCCATCGAGCGCGGGTTTTTCCAGGAAGCGATCGCCCGAAGCGCGTATGAGATTCAGAAGTCGCAGGAATCGGGTGAGACCGTGGTGGTCGGCGTCAATCGCTTCAGCGACGGCTCCCCAGTGCCCACGATCGAGACGCCCGATTTTTCCGCGCTCGAGGCCGAGCAGAAGGCGCGCCTGGCAGAGACGCGTCGTCGACGGGACGGCGGCGCGGTCCAGAGCGCTCTCACCACGCTCCGCGCCGCCGCCCAAGAGTCAGTCCCGCTCATGCCACCGATCGTCGAGGCCGTCAGGTCTCGGGCCAGCCTGGGCGAGATCAGCGATACACTGCGCGAGGTCTGGGGCGTGTACCGACCCGCGTAGGCACGCGCTGGTCTCAGGGAGCCGGCATTACGCCCGAGCTCCGATGTGAGACAGAG
Organism: Gemmatimonadales bacterium; assembly: GCA_035688885.1. Taxonomy (GTDB): domain Bacteria; phylum Gemmatimonadota; class Gemmatimonadetes; order Gemmatimonadales; family GWC2-71-9; genus CAVVWJ01. The sequence goes on along the minus strand of DASSMN010000558.1, from coordinate 11,454 downwards.
TGGCGGTGATGATCCACCACGAAGGCACGAAGCTCCTCACCGCGCCGCCTTGAAGACCCCCTCAACATCGGCTAACTTTCGCCGCTGATTTCGTTTACCCAGCGAGCGCCAATGCCGACCTACGAATACCAATGCCCCGAAGGTCACGTCTTCGAGAAGTTCCAGAAGATGACCGACAAGCCCCGCGCCAAGTGCCCGGTGTGCGGCAAGACCGCCACCCGGAAGATCTCGGGCGGGGCAGGCCTGGTCTTCAAAGGCAGCGGCTTCTACATCACGGACTACGGCAAGGACGGCAAGGGCCCGCGCAAGGCGGAGGCCGACAAGCCGGCCGCCGAGTCCAAGCCCGAGGCCACCCCCAAGGCTGACAAGGCCGAGAAGTCGGACGCCAAGCCGACCAAACCCGACCCCAAGCCCTCCAAGAAGGCCGCCTCCGAGTGAGCGACGCGCTCCGCGCCGAGCTCGCGAGGGTGGCCTCGCGCCTTGGTGCCGACGGGGTCGAGTTCGTGCTCGAGCGGCCCCGCGACGCCGGCCACGGCGACCTGGCGACCAACCTGGCGATGGTCCTCGCCAAGCGCGAGCGCGCCAACCCGCGCAAGACCGCCGAGCGGGTCATCGAGGCGCTCCAGCTTTCGCCCGACCTCGTCGCCAGGACCGAGATCGCCGGGCCAGGGTTCATCAACTTCTGGCTGGCGCAGGACCAGCTCGCGTCGGCCCATCACGCCATCCTCGCGCAGGGCCCCAACTACGGGCGCTCGACCGTGGGCGCCGGCCTCAAGGTGAACGTCGAGTTCGTCTCGGCCAATCCGACCGGCCCGCTCCACGTGGGCCACGGCCGGGGCGCCGCGCTGGGCGACGCGATCGCCGCGCTGCTCGAGCGGACCGGGCACACGGTCACCCGCGAGTTCTACATCAACGATGCGGGCGTGCAGATCGACCGGGTGGCCGAAAGCCTGTGGGCCCGGGTGCGCGAGGCGGCCGGCTATGCCGCGCAGATTCCCGAGGGCGGCTACCACGGCGAGTACCTCCGCGAGAACGCCCGCGAGGTGCTGGAGCGCGAAGGCCGCGCCTTCGCGGACCTGCCCGCCCCGGAGGGCATCCGTCGCTGCCGGGCCCTCGCGCTCGTGATGCAGCGCGAGGAGCAGGACCGCGACCTCGCCGAGTTCGGCGTGCGGTTCGACGCGATGTCGTCCGAGCAGGCGATCTACGACTCGGGCCGGGTCGATCGCGCCCTCGCGCTGCTTCATGACCGTGGCCTCACCTTCGAGGCCGACGGCGCGCTCTGGCTCCGCACCACGTCATTCGGCGACGACAAGGACCGGGTGCTGCGCAAGACCGACGGCACCTACACCTACCTGGTGCCCGACATCGCCTACCACATCGACAAGCACGACCGCGGCTTCGACCGGGCCATCGATGTGTGGGGCGCCGACCACCACGGCTACATCCCGCGAATGCGCGCGGTGCTCGCGGCACTGGGCTATGCGCCGGAGTTCTTCGACGTGGCGCTGGTCCAGCTGGTGAAGGTGGTGCGAGGGGGCCAAGAGGTGAAGATGTCCAAGCGGAGCGGCGAGTTCGTCACCCTGCGCGACCTCTACGACGAGGTCGGAGTGGACGCCGCCCGCTACTTTTTCCTCATGCGGAAGGGCGCCAGCCCGCTCGATTTCGACGTGGACCTCGCCAAGCGCCAGACCGACGAGAACCCGGTGTTCTACGTCCAGATGGCGCATGCCCGGCTGAGCGGCATCTTTCGCACGGCCGAGCGGGAACCGGGCGGGGTCACCGGCACGCTCGAGCTGGCCGCGCTGCCCGCGTCCCAGGACACCGAGCTGCTCAAGAAGCTGACCACCTTTCCCGAGGTGGTCGACAAGGCCGCCCGCGAGCGGGAGCCGCATCGGGTCACCGTGTACCTCCACGAGCTCGCCACCACGGTGCACGCCTGGTATCACCACACCCGCGCCGTCGGTGCCCCCGAGGGACCGGCGACCGAGCAGGCGCGGCTGTTGCTCGCCCGGGCCGCCCGCATCGTTCTGGCCAACGCCCTCGGCCTGCTCGGTATCACCGCCCCCGACCGGATGTGACCTGATGAGCCTGCTCGTCGTCGGCAGCATCGCGCTCGACTCCATTTTCACGCCCTTCGGCGAGACCGCTGACGCCCTCGGCGGATCGGCCATCTACTTCAGCGTGGCCGGCTCGCTGCTCCATCCGGTGCAGGTGGTCGGCGTCGTGGGACGGGATTATCCGGTGGCCGAGCTCGACCGGCTGGCGGTGCGCGGTATCGACTGGAGCGGCGTCGAGCGGGCCGACGGCGAGAGCTTCCGCTGGAAGGGGAAGTACTCCTACGACCTCCAGAGCCGCGAGACGCTCGAGACCCGCCTCGGCGTGTTCGCCGAGTTCCAGCCCAAGATCCCGCCCTCGTTCCGCTCGGCGAAGTTCGTCTTCCTCGGCAATATCGATCCTGAGCTCCAGCTCGGCGTGCTCGAGCAGGTCGCCAAGCCCACGCTGGTCGTCTGCGACACCATGAACTACTGGATCCAGAGCAAGAAGGCCGCCCTCATGGCGCTGCTCGGGCGGGTGGACCTGCTCATGGTGAACGACACCGAGGCGCGGGAGCTGAGCGGCGACTGGAACATTCACCGCGCGGGGCGCTGGATTCTCCAGCATGGGCCCAGCCGCGTGGTGATCAAGCAAGGCGAGCACGGCGCGCTGCTCATCGAGCGGAGTCGGACCTTCTACGTGCCGGCCTACCCGCTCGAGAACGTGTTCGACCCGACCGGCGCGGGCGACGCGTTCGCGGGCGGCTTCATGGCCTACCTGGCGCGCCGGGGCACGGTGTCGGATGATGACATCCGGCGCGCGATGGTGGTCGGCGCCACGATGGGCTCCTACGCCGTGGAGCAGTTCGGCATCCGCGGCTTCGACGACGTGAGCCTGCGGGATGTGAACGGGCGGATCCACGCGTTCGAGGACCTTACCCACGTGAGCCTGGCGGAGGCGCTGACATGACCTCGGCCGGCGAATACGCCGCCGCCGGCGTCGATCTCGCCCGGGCCGACGAGGCCAAGGCGCGCATCGGCGTCGCGGTCGCGGGCACCCGCACCGCGCTCTCGGTCGGAAAGGTCGGCGCGTTCGGCGGGATGGTGCGGGTGCCCGCCGGCATGCGGAAGCCCACCCTGGTCTTGAGCACCGACGGCGTCGGCACCAAGGTCCTCGTCGCGCTCCAGGCCGGGCGGTTCGATACCGTGGGCGAAGACCTGGTCAATCACAGCGTCAACGACATCCTGGTCCACGGCGCGACGCCGATCGCCTTCATGGATTACATCGCGGGCGCCGCGCTGGGCGTGGAGCAGATTGCCGGGATCGTCGAGGGCATCGCCCGGGGCTGCCGGAACCACGGGATGGCGCTGGCGGGCGGCGAGACGGCGCAGATGCCCGGGCTCTACCAGCCCGGCACCTACGATCTGGCCGGCACTATCATCGGGGTCGTCGAAGAAGACGAGGCCCTTCACGGTGAGGCCATCGTCCCGGGGGACGTGCTCCTCGGCTACGCCTCGAGCGGCCTCCATACCAATGGCTACACGCTCGCGCGGCGGATCGTGTTCGACCGCATGGGCCTGAGCCTCGACGACCGCCTGGGCGACACGGGTCAGACCGTGGCCGACGCTCTGCTCGCGGTGCACCGGAGCTACGTCCGGAGCATCCTGCCGGTCATCCGGCAGATGCATGGGCTGGCGCACATCACCGGCGGCGGGATCGCCGGGAACCTGGTGCGGGTGCTGCCTGACGGATGCGAAGCGGTGGTGGACCCCTCCTCGTGGCCGCTGCCGCCGCTGTTCGCGGCCCTGCAGCAGGGCGGCAACATCGCGGTCGAGGAGATGCGCGAGGTGTTCAACCTCGGCGTCGGCATGATCGCCGTGCTGCCCGCCGACGCGGTACCGGCGGCTCAGCGCGCCGCCACCGAGGCCGGCGTGTCCACCTGGCTAATTGGTGAGATTCGCCGAGGACCCACCGGGGTCCGCTTCGCTCGACCCTGAGCCCATGACCGAGCGCGAAGCCATGGCGCACGCCATCGAGCTGGCGTGGCGAGGGTGGGGCAGGGTTCAGCCCAATCCGATGGTGGGAGCCGTGGTGCTGGCTGACGGCGAGAACGTGGGCGAGGGCTGGCACGCGGAGTACGGTGGCCCGCACGCCGAGCCTCTGGCCCTGGCGGCGGCGGGCTCGCGAGCGCGCGGCGCCACGCTCGTCTGCACCCTCGAGCCCTGCGCCCATCAGGGCAAACAGCCGCCTTGCACGGAAGCCATTCACGCCGCCGGCATCCGGCGGGTCGTGGCCGCCATGCAGGACCCGCATACCGTGGCCGCCGGCGGCGCCGAGTGGCTTGCCGCCGAGGGCGTGCAAGTCGAGCTCGGCCTCATGGCCGCCGAAGCCGCCGCCCAGAACGCGGCCTTCCTCCACCAGGTGCGGGACGCCGCCCGCCCCTTCGTCGCCCTCAAGCTCGCCACCACCATCGACGGCCGAATCGCCGACGCGAACGGGCTCGCGCGCTGGCTCTCGGATCAGCCTGCCCGAGACTGGGTGCAGTGGCTCCGGGCCGGCTTCGACGCGGTCGCGGTGGGCGGCGTGACGGCGCGTGAGGACGACCCCTCGCTCACCGTGCGGGGCCCGCTTCAACCACGCACGCCGCCCACTCGTGTGGTCTTCGCCGCGGACGGTGACGTGCCCACCTCGCTCAAGCTGGTGCGGACGGCCGGCCAGACACCCACCATCGTGGTCACGCAGCCGTCGGCGCCGGCCTCGCGGCTCAAGCCGCTCGAGACCGCGGGCGTAGCAATCATTCGGGCGGCTCGCCTGATCGACGCGCTGGCTCAGCTGCGCCGCCAGGGAATCGGGTCGTTGCTGGTCGAGGGCGGTGGGCGGCTGGCGGGCGCGCTCCTGGCCGAGGACCTGGTGGACCGCTATTACTGGGTTCAGTCTCCCCTCTGGCTGGGGGCGACCGCCGTGCCCGCGGTGGCCGGCCTGCCGACAGTCGCCCTGGGCGATGCCCGCCGCTGGCGCGTGGCGGAGCGGCGCGCGCTGGGAGACGACACCCTGCTGGTACTGGACCGACCCTGATGTTCACCGGGATCATCACCGCCGTGGGGCAGGTGAGCCGGCGCGCCGAGCGGGACGGCGGCCTGGAGCTCACGATCGCCACCCCCTGGGCCGACCTCGAGCTCGGCGAAAGCGTGGCCGTGGACGGCGCCTGCCTGACGGTCGAAGCCATGGTCCCGGAATCGTCTGGTCGTCCGACCGCCGGACCACCGTCGTTCACAGCCCACATCATACGCACGTCGTTAGATCGCACTAATTTCAGCACTTATGATGTTGGGAGAAGGGTCAATCTCGAGCGGGCTCTGGCGGTGGGCGACCGGCTCGGCGGGCACCTGGTGCAAGGTCACGTGGACGGGGTTGGCTCGGTGGAGCGGGTGGCCCAGCGAGAGGACGCTCGCCTGCTGGACCTCTCGGTCCCGTCCGAAGTGGCACGGGTGTCGGTGCCGCTGGGGTCGATCACGGTGGACGGCGTGAGCCTGACGATCAACGCGATTCCCAGCCCGGGCGTAATCCAGATCTCGCTGATCCCGTTTACTTTACAGCACACCACGCTGGGCGAGCGCCGGTCCGGGGATCGGCTGCACCTCGAGGCCGACACCATCGGGAAGTACGTCGCCGAGCTGCTCCGGGCGCGGGGCGATCTGGGGGCGTCATGACCACTTTCGGGACTATCGACCAGGCCATCGACGATCTGCGCAACGGCAAGATCATCATCGTGGCCGACGACGAAGACCGCGAGAACGAGGGCGACCTCGTCTGCGCGGCGGAGCTGGTCACGCCCGAGACGATCAACTTCATGACCAAGCACGGCCGCGGGCTCATCTGCCTCGCCCTTACCGGCGAGCGCTGCGATCAGCTGGGCCTCCCCCAGATGACCGAGCGCAACACCGAAGAGCTCTCCACCGCCTTCACGGTGAGCATCGACGCCGAGCGGCGCTTCGGCGTCACCACCGGCATCTCGGCCAGCGACCGCGCCACCACCATCCACGTCGCCATCAATCCCGCGACGGTCCCGTCGGACCTTCGGCGCCCGGGTCACATCTTCCCGCTCCGGGCGCGGCCCGGCGGCGTGCTGCAGCGGGTGGGACAGACCGAGGCGAGCGTAGACCTCGCCCGCATGGCGGGCCTGGTGCCCGCCGGCGTCATCTGCGAGATCCTGAGCGCGGACGGCTCGATGGCGCGCCGCCCCGAGCTCGAGATCATGGCGCGCGAGCACACGCTGACCTTCGTCACGGTGGCGCAGCTGGTGGCCCACCGGCTGCAGACCGAGCAGCTGGTCCATCGCGTGGCCGAGGCCAAGATCCCCACCGACCTCGGCGAGTTCCGCATCATCGGCTACCAGAACGACGTGGACAAGGCGGAGCATATCGCGCTGGTGTTCGGCGAGGTGGCGGGCCAGCGCGATGTGCTCGTGCGCATGCACTCGAAGTGCCTCACCGGCGACGTGTTCGGGTCGCAGCGGTGCGACTGCGGCCCCCAGCTCCACCGCGCCATGGAGATGGTGGCCGAGGCGGGGCGCGGCGCGATCGTCTATCTGGATCAGGAAGGCCGCGGCATCGGGCTGCTCAACAAGCTGCGCGCCTACGCGCTCCAGGACACCGGCGCCGACACGGTGCAGGCCAACGAGCGCCTGGGCTTCGCGCCCGATCTCCGGAACTACGGCATCGGCGCGCAGATCCTGCGCGATCTCGGCCTCTCGTCCATCCGCGTGATGACCAACAATCCCCGCAAGCTCGTCGGCCTCGAGGGCTACGGGCTCGAGATCGTCGAGCGAGTGCCGCTCGTCACCGACCCCAACCGGAACAACCGCGGGTACCTGCAGGTCAAGCGCGACAAGCTCGGCCACCTGCTCGCCCACTGACCGTGCCCGATCTCGCCTTTCGCCTTCGCGCCGTGGGCCGCGTGGCGATCCTCGTCAGCCGCTACAACGAGCTGATCACCAACCGCCTCCTCGAGGGCGCGCTGGCCTGCTGCGCCGAGGCGGGGATCGCACGGGCGGACGTGGACGTGGTGTGGGTGCCGGGCGCGTTCGAGCTGCCGGTGGCCGCGGCCGCGGCGGCCGGCACCCGGCGCTACGCCTGCGTCGTGGCGCTCGGCGCCGTCATCCGGGGCGACACGCCACACTTCGAGTACGTCGCCGGCGAGGCGGCGCGGGGCCTCAACGCGGTGGCGGTGCAGCACGGTCTGCCGGTGGGCTTCGGCGTGCTCACGGTGGACACCATGCAGCAGGCGGTGGATCGGGCCGGCGGCAGTGCGGGCAACAAGGGCCACGAGGCCGCGGCCGCGGCGCTCCAGGCGGCGGATGTGATCGCGCAGCTCCGGGGGCTGGAGTAACAGCCGATGACCCTCCGCCCCGAGACCAAGAGCCGCGCCCGCGCCTTGCAGCTGCTCTATGCCTGGGAGCTCCAGGGCGCGCCGCCGATGCCAGGGGTCGCGACCGGCCTCGCGCGCCTCACCGGCCCCGAGCCCCGCATTCTCGACCGCGCCGAGCAGCTGGCCAGCGACGTCATCACCAACGTCGGCCAGCTCGACGCCGAAGCCGCGCGCGCCAGCGAGAACTGGCGGCTCAGCCGCATGGCCATCATCGAGCGGAACATCCTCCGGCTCGGCATCCACGAGCTCCGCAGCGGAGAGGTGCCGCCCAAGGTCGCGATCGACGAGGCGGTGCGCCTGGCGCACTGGTTCGGCGGGGCCCGCGCGCCCGCGTTCGTGAACGGCGTGCTCGACGGCATCGCCCGCGCGCTCGGACGGCTGTGAACATCCTGCTCGTCAACTGGCAGGACCGCACCAACCCGCACGCGGGTGGGGCCGAGGTGCACCTGTTCGAGATCTTCGGCCGACTGTCGGCACGCGGGCATCGGGTGCGGCTGGTGTGCTCAGGCTGGGACGGAGCCCCGCCGCGTGCCACGATCGACGGCATCGCGGTCGAGCGCACCGGCGGCCGCTCCAGCTTCGCCCTGCTCGGGCGCGGCGCGGTGCGCCGTGCCCTTCGGGCCGAGCGGCCCGATGTGATCGTCGAGGACATCAACAAGCTGCCGCTCTATCTCGCCGGGATGACCGACCGGCCGTTCTGCGCCATCGTGCCGCACCTGTTCGGGGCCACCGCGTTCGAGGAGGCCGCCTGGCCCACCGCCGCCGTCGTGTGGGCCGCGGAGCGCCCGCTGGCCGCCGCCTACCGCCGGGCATGGTTCCATGCGATCAGCGAGAGCACCCGCGATGATCTGGTGGCGCGCGGCGTCCCGTCTTCCCGCGTGCGGGTGATTCACCCGGGCGTGGATGCCGAGCGCTATCATCCGTCGGCCGATGGACGGCGGACCCCGTCGCCGGCCTTCTTGTACGTTGGACGGCTGAAGCGTTATAAAGGAATAGCCCTGGCGATCCGGGCCCTGGCCGCGGCCCGGCGCCGGCGCGCCGATCTCTCGCTCGACATCGCCGGGACGGGCGACCACCGGGCCGAGCTGGAGCAGCTCGCGGCCGCGCTCGGCGTGGCGGAGGCGGTGCGGTTCCACGGCTTCGTCAGCGAGGCGCAGAAGATTGACTTGTTTCAGCGGGCCTGGGGCAATCTCTTTCCATCGCCCAAGGAAGGCTGGGGCATCACGGTAATCGAGGCGGCCGCCTGCGGCACGCCGTCGATCGCCTCCGACAGCCCGGGGCTGCGCGACTCGGTCCGCGACGGCGAGACCGGCTTCCTGGTGCGCCACGGGGACGTGGACGGTCTGGCCGCGCGGATGCTCGAGCTGGCCGATCAGCCCGCCCGGCTGGCCGCGCTGGGCACGGCCGCCCGCCGCTTCGCCGAAGGTCTCACCTGGGAGCGAACCGCATCCGACACGGAGCGACATCTCCAGGACATCATCGCCGGCTCGGGCGCCGCCTGAGCCAGGAGGGGTATGCCATGCAGACGACGATCACCGCCCGCCATTGCGAGATCAACGAGGCGCTGCGCGACCGCGCCCGCTCCGTGGTGGAGCGCCTCGGCGGGCTCGCCCATCGGCCGATCGAGTCCGCCGTCGTGTTCGACACCGAGGGCAACCGGGCGACGGCCGAGCTCCGGCTCCACGCGTCGCGCGGCGAGGTGCTGATCGCGCGGGGCGAGGCGGATGATCACCGCACGGCGCTCGACCGGGCGGAGGAGAAGCTCCGCCGCCAGCTCGACAAGGACCGGGACAACCCCAAGGCGCGCCGCTCCCGCGACACCCTCCCCAAGATCGGCTGATGCTCCGACTCCGCGACTTCGTCTCCCGCCGCGGCGACCCGCTCCAGCTCGAGGCGCTCACCGGCGACCTCGGGCTCGACCGCCAGATGCCCGAGGCGGAGGTCGCGAGTCCCGGCCTGGCGCTGGCCGGCTACACCGGCCGCTTCGCACCCAACCGCATTCACGTGTTCGGCGAGACCGAGATCACCTATCTCAACTCGCTGCCCGCGAGCGACCGCCGGCTCGCGCTGGAGAATTTCTTCGGCTTCGACCTCCCCTGCATCTTCGTCACCAAGGGGCAGGAGGTCCCCGCCGAGCTGCTCGAGCTGGCGCGCGCGCGGGGCGTGCCGGTGTTCCGCTCCAGGCTCAAGACGGCGGAGTTCTACCGGCGAATCAAGCCCATCGTGGAGGAGGCGTTCGCGCCCCGCACCACGCTGCACGGGTCGCTGGCGGACGTGTACGGCGTCGGCCTCCTGTTCGTGGGGCGGTCGGGAATCGGCAAGAGCGAGTGCGTCCTCGACCTGGTCGAGCGGGGCCACCGCCTGGTGGCCGACGACGTGGTACAGGTGACCCGGCGCGGCAACGACGTGCTCATCGGCCGGGGCCACGAGCTGGCTGCCCACCACATGGAGATCCGGGGCATCGGCCTCATCGACATCCCGGCCCTGTTCGGCGTGCGCGCGGTGCGCCAGCAGAAGCGGATCGAGGTCGTGGTGCAGCTCGAAGACTGGGAGACCGCCAAGGACGCCGACCGCACCGGCCTCGCGCGCGAGGAGACCATGATCCTCGACGTCGCCGTCCCGCGGGTGGTGGTCCCGCTCAATCCGGGCAAGAACATCACCGTCATCTCCGAGGTGGTGGCGATGATGCACCTGCTGCGCTACTCGGGCGTGGACGTGGCCGCGGCGTTCAATGCCCGACTCATCAAGAAGATGAAAGAGCAGCGCGGGGTGAGGGAGTATCTCCAGGAAGACTATGAGTGAGGAGTTGCGGGGCGTGGTGGTGTGCCACGGCCGGCTGGCGGGCGCCCTGGTCGACGCGGCGGAGCAGATCAGTGGCGTCACCGGCGCGCTGCAGGCGGTCTCCAATACCGGCTGCGACCGCGGCACGCTGGAGGAGCGGGTGGCCGAGGCGGTGGGAGCCGGGCCCGCGGTGGTGTTCGTGGACCTCGCCAGCGGCTCGTGCCTGTTCGCGGTGCTCAACCGGCTGCGCTCGGTCGGCAACGCCAAGGTCGTCACCGGCGTGAACCTGGCGATGCTGGTGGATTTCGTGTTCCACCGGGCGCTGCCGCTCGACGAGGCCGCCGCGCGCGCCGCGGTAGCCGGCGGCAAGGCGATCCGGGTGCCCTGATGGCGATCGTGCTCTGTCGGGTGGACGATCGGCTGGTGCACGGCCAGGTGGTGATCGGGTGGGGGCGACCCCTCGGCGTGGAGTTCATCGCGCTGGTGGACGAAGGCGTGGCGTCGAGCCCGTGGGAGCAGGATCTCTACCGGATGGCCGTGCCGCCCGAGATCGAGGTGCGGTTCGCCACCGTGGCCGAAGCCGCCGCGCAGCTGGCCGTCTGGAACGGCAACGACCATCGCGGGCTGATTCTCACCGGCGACCTCGAGACGATGGCGGCGCTCCACCGCGCCGCGCCGGCCATCGTCCACCGCATCAACCTGGGCGGCATTCACCATCGCCCGGGTCGGCGCGAGCGGCTGCCCTATCTGTACCTCACCGACGACGAACTGCGCGGCCTGGTGGCGCTCGAGGCCGAGGGAGCCGACATCAGCGCCCAGGATCTCCCGACCTCGCCGCCCGTGCCACTGCGAGCCATCACATGACGGCGCTCGATCCCATGACCCTCGTGCTACTCCTCGTGTGGGGCACGCTGGTGGCGCTCGACCTGGTGAGCGTGCCCCAGGCCATGCTCTCGCGCCCGCTCGTGGCCGGCACGGTGGCCGGCTGGATCGTGGGCGACGTGGAGGCGGGCCTCCGCGTGGGCATCGTCCTCGAGCTGTTCGCGCTCGACGTGCTGCCCATCGGTGCGGTGCGCTATCCCGACTATGGCCCGGCCACCGTGGTCGGCGTGGCGCTGGCCGCGGGAGCGCCGTGGGAGCTCGAGCTGGGATTGAGCGTGGGGCTCGCGCTCATCCTCGCCTCGCTGGGCGGCTGGACCTTGCAGGTGGTGC
>DASSMN010000550.1:0-3878 GCA_035688885.1 Gemmatimonadales bacterium | reverse complement strand
CGGCCTCCCCTCGTCGTTTCGCCCCCACGGCAGGGAGGGCCGCTACAGAATCTTCTTTCCAAACGCCGACTGGACCAGCTCCACCGCGAACGCCGCCGAGGCGTTGCCCTGGTCCAGGATCGGGTTCACCTCGACCATCTCGAGCGAGGTCATCACGCCGCTGTCGTGCAGCAGCTCCATGATCAGGTGGGCCTCCCGGTAGTCGAGCCCGCCCTTCACCGGCGTTCCCACCCCGGGCGCTACGGTCGGATCCACGGCGTCGAGGTCGAAGCTCACGTGGACGTAGTCGGTCCCGTCCGTGATCCGGGCCAGCGCCTTCTTCATCGCCCGATGGATGCCGTGGCGGTCGATGTCGGACATCGTGTGGACCTGCACGCCGGTCTCCTTGAGCCGCCGCTTTTCCCCTTCGTCCAGGCTCCGGATGCCCACCAGGGCGACGTTCTTCGGGTCCACCTTGGGGAACTTGCCGCCCAGCCCGGTGAGCTGGTCGGGACCGTAGCCCAGGAGCGTCGCGACCGGCATCCCGTGAATGTTGCCAGACGGTGACGTGTCGGGCGTGTTGATGTCGCCGTGCGCATCCACCCAGAGCAGGCCGATCCGCTTGCCTGCGCGCCGGGCGAAGGCGGCGATTCCCGAGACCGTGCCGGCGGCGATCGAGTGGTCGCCGCCCAGGATGAGCGGGAAATGCCCGCGGCCCATGATGCGCTCGACCTTCGTGCAGGCCAGGGCGGAGGCCCGCGCGATCTCGGCGAGGTAGCGCGCGTGCACGTCGCCGACCTTGAGCGCCTCCATGTTCTTGATCGTGATGTCGCCTTCGTCCACCACGGTGTGGCCCAGCTCGCGGAGCGCCGTCTCGACGCCGGCGATCCGGATGGCGGACGGCCCCATGTCGACGCCCCGGCGGCCGGAGCCGAGGTCCATCGGGACGCCGAGGACGTGGACGATCACGGGACCCGCCCCGGAGCGGGAGTGGTGCGAATGGTGTGGATGGACATGGGCAGAATCTAATGAGGGCCATGTGGGACCCCGACCCGGGGGCATTCCGAGCGAAGGAAAGGGGAGCGGCCCAAGCGCCACAAAAGGACGCAGTGTCGCTTGGGCCGCTCCTCTTTCCTTCGCTCGGAATGCCTCCCTCCTCCCTTCCCCACCGACTGGCGGCCCGCCCCGCCCGGGTTAGCTTGGGTCACGGACCCATGCACGACGCTCGCCATCGTAACCTGAGCACCGGACTGCTCGACGAACAAGACGGGCCGGCCGCCCTCGTCGTGAACGGCGGCGGCCGGTCGCCCTACGTGCTCATCTGCGAGCATGCGTCCAACCGGCTCCCCCGAGGGCTCGGCACCCTGGGACTGGCCGCCGCCGAGCTCGAGCGGCACATCGCCTGGGATTTAGGCGCGGAGCAGGTGGCGCGGCGACTGTCGCGGCTGACCGACGCGCCGCTGGTGCTGCAGCGCTACTCGCGGCTGGCCTACGACTGCAATCGGCCACCCGACGCGGCGGACGCCATGCCGGAGATCAGCGAGACGACCGCGATTCCCGGCAATCGAGATCTGTCGCCCGCCGACAGGCTCGCGCGCATCGGCGAGATCTACCGGCCCTTCCACGCCGCGGTGGCCGAGCTGCTCGACCGGCGGGCCGCCGAGGGCGTGCGGTCGCTGGTGGTCTCGATCCACAGCTTCACGCCGGTGTACAAGGGGCAGCGGCGCTCGGTGGAGCTCGGCATCCTCTTCGACCGCGACCGGAGCCTGCCGGACCGCCTCATGCCATGCTTCGCCACCGTGGATGCCCGCTTCAACGAGCCCTACGGCCCGATGGACGGGGTGCTGCACACGCTCAATCTGCACGCGGCGCCCCGGGGCCTGGCACACGCGATGATCGAGATCCGCAACGACGTCGTATCGGACGATCGGGGCCAGGCCGGCTGGGCCGAGCGGCTGGCCGCGTCGTTCGCCCACTCAGCCGCGCACTAGCCAAGGAGAGCGACGATGGCCACCGGCATGTTGACGCTGAGCGACCTCAAGAAGGAAGTCGCCGCGGGCACCATCGACACGGTGGTGGCGGCCATGGTGGACATGCAGGGACGCCTCATCGGCAAGCGGTTCCACGCCCAGTATTTCGCGGAGAGCGGCCACGAGGAGACCCACGGCTGCAACTATCTCCTCGGCGTGGACATCGAGATGGAGCCGGTGCCCGGGTACGCGGCCACCAGCTGGGAGCTGGGCTACGGGGACTTCGTGCTCAAGCCCGACATGGCGACCCTGCGGCGCATCCCCTGGCTGCCGGGCACCGCGCTGGTGATCTGCGACGTGCTCGATCATCACACCCATGAGGACGTCCCCCACTCCCCGCGCGCCATCCTCAAGCGGCAGCTTCGCCGCCTCGAGGCCATGAAGCTGAAGGCCTACGTGGCTTCGGAGCTCGAGTTCTTCCTGTTCGATGACAGCTACGAGGCGGCCAACCAGAAGGGCTATCGCAACCTCAAGACCAGCGGCTACTACATCGAGGATTACCACATCCTCCAGACCACCAAGGAAGAGCCGGTCATGCGGGCCATCCGGAACGGCCTCAACGCGGCGGGCATTCCGGTGGAGAACTCCAAGGGTGAGTGGGGCCCGGGGCAGGAGGAGATCAACGTCCAGTACGCCGAGGCGCTCGAGATGGCCGATCGGCATGCCATCATCAAGAACGGGTGCAAGGAGATCGCGCACGGGCTCGGTCGCGCGGTCACCTTCATGGCCAAGTGGGACTACGGCATGGCCGGCAGCTCGTGCCACGTGCACCAGTCCCTGTGGTCGGCCGACGGGAAGAGCTCGCTGTTCTACGACGGGCAGGCCTCGCACGGGATGTCGGACCGGATGCGGCAGTATCTCGCGGGCCAGCTGGCGCACGCGGGTGAGATCACCTATTTCCTGGCGCCCTACATCAATTCCTACAAGCGCTTCATGGCCGGCACCTTCGCGCCCACCCGGGCCGTGTGGAGCTTCGACAACCGGACGGCCGGCTACCGCATCTGCGGCGCCGGCACCAAGAGCATCCGGGTGGAATGCCGGGTGGGCGGGGCCGACCTGAACCCCTACCTGGCATTCGCGGCCCTGCTGGCCGCGGGGCTCGACGGCATCGAGCAGCAGCTGACTCTCGAGCCTGCCTTCTCGGGCGACGCGTACGACGCGTCGAAGCAGCTCCGCGAGGTTCCCAAGACGCTGCGCGAGGCGCGCGGGCTGCTCGACGGGTCGACCTTCCTGCGGAAGGTGATGGGCGACGACGTGATCGACCACTACGTGCACACGGCGGACTGGGAACAGTTCGAGTTCGACCGCCGGGTGACGGATCTGGAGCTGAAGCGCGGGTTCGAGCGCTATTAGAAAGGCGAAAGGCACCACGCATGGCCGAGAAGCTCACCTGCATTTCCCCCGTCGACGGCCGCGTCTACGCCAGCCGCCCGGTTGCGAGCCGGAAACGGATTGCCCAGACGTTCGCCGCCGCGCGCGCGGCACAGGACAAATGGAAGCGGCTCCCGCTGGCGGAGCGGGCAGCGTACTGCACCGCCGCGGTCGACGCCATGGTGGCGATGACGGACGAGATCGTACCGGAGCTGGCCTGGCAGATGGGCCGGCCGATCCGCTATGGCGCGGGCGAGGTGCGCGGGTTCGAGGAGCGCGCCCGTTACATGATCGCCATCGCCGAGCCGTCCCTGGCCGACATCGATCCCGGCCCCAAGGAAGGGTTTGTGCGGTATATCCGGCGCGATCCGCTCGGCGTCGTCCTCACCCTCGCGCCGTGGAACTATCCCTACCTCACCGCGGTCAACTCGGTCATCCCGGCGCTGATGGCTGGCAACACGGTCGTGCTCAAGCACGCCGAGTCCACCCTGCTCGTGG
>DASSMN010000548.1:0-2511 GCA_035688885.1 Gemmatimonadales bacterium | reverse complement strand
CCTCCACTCCGGAGGACACCACGATCCTGCTGGACCACCCGCATACGCTGCGCTCACATTGGGGAGCCAGCGCCGAGTACCTCGACATCTATCGCGCGGTCTATCAGTGGAACCGGGCCCACCCGGAGCACCCGGTGCAGGTGCTGGCCGCCGACCTCCGCGGCTGGCCGATCTCGCCGCTGACCGAGCACATGGCCACCGGCGGGTTCGTGAACCGCGACGTGTGGATGGCCGCCGCCTTTCGCAAGGTGCTCGACCAGCACCCTGACTGGCGCACCCTGATCTTCATGGGCGGGTATCACGGGCTGAAGGTGGTCGGCGGCGAGGTCAAGCTGGGCCGAGCGCACGATCGATTCGACCACTGGTTCGCGGGGTATCTCGCCGAGGATGGCTACCAGATCTACACCATCCTGTCCGATGCGCTGCTGGACAGCGGGCACGGGGCCACTCGGGTCTTCGATGCCATGGCTGCCGGCCCCGGCCCGGCGTCACTCGCCGTCGCGCTCGACTCGACCACCGACGCGGTGCGAGAGCCGGTGTACGACGTCGAGCAGGAAGGCTACAGCCTCGAGTTCTGGCCCTCGCGCTTCCCCCTGCGAACGGCCGCGGACGCCATGATCATCCTCCGCCAGGCCCACCCCATCACGCTGCTGGGCCGTTGAGCGCCGGGCATGGGTGAGCGGGTCGATCGATACAACAAGGCGGTGGGGCGGACGGGGACGTAGCGAGCGCCATTTCTGCAGACGACCCTGCCACCTCCGCGTCAACGACGGTCAAACTGACCGTAAATGGGGTCCTGGCATAGGCATGCAGGCTGCTCTCTGAGCGGCCGCCAGCCGGCCAGAGCGCCGCCGGCGCAGTTCGAACCCCAACCCTTGATGCGGAGGTTGCTACCATGTCGGTTACCGTTTCCCGGCGCCCCTTCGATTCCCTGAACAATCTTCGGCGCCTGAACTCCATGCTCGACGACGCCTTCAGCGCGTGGCCGTTTCAGTCTCAGGAAAACGGAGCCGTGACGTCGTCCTGGCTTCCCGCCACCGACGTGTTCGAGGACAAGGACGCGGTGAAGATCGTGGCCGAGGTCCCGGGCGTGCGGCCCGAGGACGTGAAGATCTCGCTGGAGAACAATCTGCTGACCATCCGCGGTGAGAAGCGGCAGCAGGCCGAAGAGAAGACCGAGCGGGTCCACCGCTACGAGCGGACCTACGGCAGCTTCGAGCGGGCGTTCTCGCTGCCGACCACGGTCGATCCGGAGAAGATCGCGGCGAGCTACACCAATGGGATCCTGACGGTGACGATTCCCAAGGCGGAGCGCGCCCGGCCGCGGGAGATTCCGGTGAAGGTCGGCTAAGCCAGGCCTCCAGACCGGAGCAGCTGAGCCCCCCGAGAATCGGGGGGCTTTTTGCTGGCTTTCCGTAATCCTACGGACCCGTCTCCGCACCGATGCGGATTGCTGGGCCCCAGAGGCCCATGTACCGTAGGATTGTGTTGCATGACCTTTCTTTTCATATGGTTGGCATCAGCCATCACACCGCCCCCGTCGGGGTGCGGGAGCAGCTTGCCTTCACCTCCGCCGAGCTCGACGCACTGCTGACCGGCCTGCGCGCCGCCGACCGGCACGCCCTGCTCCTCTCGACCTGCAATCGCTTCGAGATCTACTGGTCCGGACCTCATGACTATGAGGGCTGGTTCAGCGAGCTCGCCGCTGCTCGCGGTGTTCCCGTGACCCATGCCCTGGTGCGGCTGGACGGACCGGCGGCGGCTCGCCACCTCTTCGGCGTGGCCGCCGGTCTCGACTCTCAGGTCGTCGGCGAAACCGAGGTCCTGGGCCAGGTGCGGCGGGCCTACGATGCGGCCCGCGCCGCGGGTGTCACCACCCGCGAGATGGACCTGATCTTCTCCGCGGCGCTCTCGGCCGGGCGAAGGGTTCGCCACGAGACCTCGCTGGGCCGCCATCCGGCGTCGGTGAGCGCTGCCGCCGTAGAGGTCGCCGCACGCGAGCTCGCCGGTGAGATCGGCGACTGTTCGGTGGTGGTGCTCGGTGCCGGTGAAGCGGCCGAGGGCGTGCTGCGCTCGCTGCACCTGACCGGGGCGACCAAGGTTCGCCTGGTGAACCGCAGCGCCGAGCGCGCCCTGACGCTGGCGACGGCCTGGGGCGCGTCGCCGCACGGGTGGGATGAGGTGGACCGACTGCTCGGCGGGGCCGACCTGCTGTTCGTCGCCACCGGCGCGTCGCGCCCGGTGCTCTCCGTCGAGCAGCTTGCGCGCGTCACCGCCGGGCGCGCCGGGCCGCTCGTGACTCTGGACCTCTCCGTGCCGCGCAACGTCGAGCCCGACGCCCGAGCACTGGCAGGTGTGCGCCTCTTCGACCTGGACGACCTCCAGCGCCTCTGCTGTCCGGCCGCCGCCGCTCCCGCCGCCGCCCTCGAGGACGCCGAGCGAGTGGTCAATGAGGAACTGGCCCGCCTGGAGCAGCAGCTCCGCGGCCTGGCGGCGGCACCTCGCCTGGCC
>DASSMN010000104.1:0-8886 GCA_035688885.1 Gemmatimonadales bacterium | reverse complement strand
GGACAGGACGTCGTGCTCCACTACGAAGCCCGAAACCAGCTCTGGACTGCGCCGGCGAGTGCTTCCCGGCGTGATCCCGACCGCCACCGGCCGCGCCGAGCTGAAACATTCAAGAAGGGTGAAGCTGGGGTCGCTCGGCTGGTCCAGATGCACGCACAGATCGGCGGCGGCGAGAAACTGCGCCAGGAGCTCGTCGGACACGGCGCCATGGAACTGGATCGCCGGGCCGTGGCTGGCCCGCTGCTCGAGTGCGGTCAGCCGCGCGCCGTCTCCCAGGACGTGGAGCCGGAGGGCCGGGTCGCCGGTGCGGGGAACCGCTTCGAGGAGCGGAATGAGATCGGATCTGCGGTCGAGCCCATCACCCACGACCACCACCCGATGCGCGGGGTCGATGCCCAGGCCGCGACGCGCCGCGGCCTGGTCTCCGGGCGAGAACAGGGTCCGGTCGATTGCCGGCCCGACCACGGCGATGTTGGCCGCGTCGACTCGCCAGCGCTCGACCATTGTCGCTTGCACCGCCGAGCTGCTTGCGACCACCACCGGCGCCCGGCGCAGGTAGCGGCCCGATGCCCCGAGGCCTAGCCAGGGGACGCCCCGCTCGAGCGGCCCCAGCCAGGAGGTTTCCGGCAGCTCGTCGACGACTGGAATAGCGGGAATCCCGCGCTGGCCGCACCAGGAAGTGAGCTTTCCCGGCATGGCCCAGGCGGCCTCCAGAATGACATCGAATTCGCCTGCCCGACGCTCCAGAAACCGTCCCAGGGCGCGCCGTGGCGCCTCCCCCGGCGCCTGGTCCGACCCGGCGCGTCCGGGCTCCAGCGCCGAAAGGTTGCACCCGGCGACGCCGGGATCCCCCGCCAGCCGCCGGAAGACGACCGACACCTCGACGTCGCTCCCCAGGGCGCGGGCCAGCGTGAGCACCTGGCGGGTATGGCTCGAGCCCGGGCGATAGTCGCGTCCGGGATCGACGTAGCAGACCGAGAGTCGCTGCGGCGGTGTCATGGTCGACTTGTTGGAGAGGGAATCGGAGCTCACGGCCGCAAGTCTTACGCCCCACGGCTAGGCAGGGTTGCCAGTTGCGCAAACCCGCTCCTCGTCCCCAGGTTTAGAACTGATCCCACATCAGCACTCTCTTGCAGCACGGCGCCAGGGGCATGTCCAGGCAGGGACGCGAGTTTGCGCCCTGGGGCACGCCACGTGCACCGGGGGTCGGCGGACGGCTGGGTCCGGGTACGGGACTCCTTGGCTCGGCGGTCGCTTCTCGTTTCCCGCTCGACAGATGGCGTGAGCTAGGACCTCAGAGGCGGTCTCAGGGGTCGTTTTCGACGTGGCCCCATCGCGTCAGAACGACCACATCCTGTGTCGCTTCCGCAACAGTTTCTCGTGGTTGCCAGGCGCGCTCGGCTGGTGGGAGATCCTCGGATGCGGATCCTGATGACCTCGTACGAATTCCCGCCCATCGGCGGGGGCGGAGCGGCCGTGGTCGCGGGGATGTCCCGCGAGCTTGCCGCCAGCGGTCACGAGGTCGATCTGGTGACCATGAGCTTTCAGGACGAGCCCCGGGAAGAGGTGGTCAACGGGGTCCGGGTCTACCGGGTGCCCTGCGTTCGGCGGGTGAAGCATAGCTGTACCACCCCGGAGGCCTTCACCTACCTCGCCGGCGCCATGCCGACCATTCACCGGCTCCTCGCCAAGCAGCGGTACGACGTAGCCCACGCCCACTTCATTCTTCCCGACGGATTGTTGGCATGGCAGGCCAAGCGGTACTCGGGCCTGCCGTACGTGATCACCGCCCACGGGAGCGACGTTCCCGGCTACAACCCGCATCGGTTGCGGGCCGCCCATCAGATGGTCCGTCCGGTCTGGAAGGCGATCGTCCAGGGCGCCAGCCGGGTGATCTGCCCCAGCCAGATCCTGGAACAGCTGGTTCAGGCGCAGCAGCCGGGCCCGAACAAGACGGTCGTCATCCCGAACGGCCTGCAGGTGGGTCCCTACGCCCCCCGAACGCTGAGCCCGCGGGTGCTCCTCGTGACCCGCATGCTGGAGCGGAAGGGCGTGCAGTACGTGCTGGACGCCCTGGCGGAGACGCCCATCGCGACCGAGGTGAACATCGTGGGCGACGGGCCGTACCTCCCGGAGCTTCGGCGCCGGGCCGTGGCACTGCGCTCACCGGCCCGGTTCTGGGGCTGGCTGGACAACCGCTCGCCCGAGCTGCGGAGCATCTACGAATCGTCGGGGATCTTCGTGCTGCCGTCGGAGGCGGAAAACTTCCCGATCGTGCTGCTGGAGGCCATGGCGGCCGGTCTCGCGATCATCACCACCGCGGGCACCGGCTGCGCCGAGGTGGTCGGCGACGCGGGGCTGCTCGTCCCGGTGCGCGACTCCCGGGCCATCGGTCGCGCGCTCAAGCAGCTGGTCGACGACCACGACCTGCGCCAGCGCCTCGGGCGCGCCGCGCGCCGGCGGATCGAGGAGAACTTCACCTGGCGCGCCGTCGCCCAGCGGTACGTCGAGGAGTACGAGCGGCACGCCGCGACCGGCCCCGGGGGAGGCGAGCGCCCCACGCTGGTCCCCGACGAGAGCGGAACCCGCCCCTCCGGTGAGCTCACGGCGGTCACGGACGATCCGCGGCTCACGGTGACGCCCGGCGGGCGGGTGCCTCCGTCCGTGCGAGCGTCCTAGCGTCAGCGGCTTCGGGCCTTCCAACGACGCAGGGGCAGGCGCCGATCGCGCCTGCCCCTGCTCTGTTAGGTACGGGCCGCGGTTCCGCTGCGCGGCCCTGGATGTTGTCCGACCTGTCGCTCAGCCGACCGAATCGAGGAATCGGGTGCGGACGTCCGGCCCGGGTACCAGACAGGTCGGCCCATCGCCCGAGAGCTGATGCCGGTGGCGGGCGACCAGATCGTACGCCGCGTCGCGCAATCGGCGGGGCAGCAGCGCCGCCGCCCGAGTCAGGTGGAACCATCCCCCCAGGTATCCGGCGACCTTGAGCGCCGCGTCCGAGCGAAGCAGCACCCGCTCGCCCCGGCCGGCCGAAGCGGGCTCGACCCAGATGACCGTGTCGGCCCCCGACAGCTCGGGATGCCGCGCGCGCACCGCCTGGCCGAACGCACCCTGGAGTGAGGCGAAACGAAGGGTCCCGCGCCGATCGTGCCGCAGGACCAGCTGCACGCTATCGGCGCAGAAGCCGCAGGTGCCGTCGTACAACAGCACCGGAGCCGAGTCAGCGCTTGAAGGTATCGCAGTCCTCGGGCCGCCCGGATTCGAACCCCCGGCGGAACCAGCTGGTCCGCTGCTCCGACGAACCGTGTGTAAACGCTTCGGGCGTGACGGCCTGGCCGGACATCTTCTGAATCCGGTCGTCGCCGACCGCGGCGGCGGCCTGCAGCCCTTCGTCCACGTCGCCCGGGTCCAGGATATTCCGCTGCTGGGTCTCGTGGCCCCAGACGCCGGCGTAACAGTCGGCCTGGAGCTCGAGGGCGACGGAGAGCTGGTTGGCGGCGTCGGGGTTGCGCTGCTGGGCCTCGCGCACCTGCGCCTCGGTCCCGAGCAGGCGCTGCACGTGGTGCCCCAGCTCATGGGCCAGGACATAGGCCTGAGCGAAGTCACCGGGCGCGCCGAAGCGCTGCTTGAGCTCGTCGTAGAAGCCCAGGTCGATATAGACCTTCTCGTCGCCGGGGCAGTAGAACGGGCCGCTCGCCGTCTGGGCGAAACCGCAGGCCGACTGGATGGCGTCGCGGAACAGGACCAGCTTGGCGTGCTCGTACGGCTTGCCGCGGGCCTGGAGCAGCCGCTCCCAGGTGGCCTGCGCGTCGTCGAGGACGAAGGACACGAATTGAACTTCCTTGTCCTCTTCGGGCGTGCTCTGCACCGGGCCGGCCGCGCTGGGCGTACCCGCATCGGCGCCGCCGCTCAGGAGCGCGAAGAAGTTCTGCTTGAAGATGAGGCTGAGCACGAGCAGCACCACGGCGCCGCCCAAGCCGATGCGCATGCCCCCGCCCCCAAAGCCGCCGAAGCCGCCGCCGCTGCCCCGGCGGTCTTCGATATCGTTGCTGGTCCCACCCGGTGTCCACCGCATGAGGCCTCCCAGTGTGATGCCGGAAGATATCCCGGGAATCGAGGAGCGGCTGTGCGGGGGAACACGGGGAGGTCGGACGGTCGGTAGAGCTACCCCTCTGAGCGCCCGACTGTGTGACCGTCCGATCGTCCGACCGTCCGACCGTCCGACCGCCTGACCGTCCTCCCCTCCGACCCTGCGACCCTCGCGGCTTCCGCGCCCACCCTCCGCCTGGCCTGCGGCTCGATGCCCACCTCCCGCGCCTTGCGGCGAAAGCTGTGGCCGTGGTCGACCGGCAGCCCGGCTTCCGCCTGCCACTGGTGCACCATCTCGTGCAGCACGGTGTGCTCCACCTCGGCCCACGGATGACGCAGGATGTGGCGCCGGCTGATGGCCATCTCGGTGGGACGCCCGCTTCGGAGGTCGACGGCGAGCTCGCCGAGACGAGTGCGCATCCGGCCGCTGAGGCGGATGGGAATGGTGCCGAGCGCGCCGTCGAAATGCTCGTGGTTGAGCCGCTCGTGCGCCGACGTGAGCCGCTGGAGCAGCGTGATATCGCCCGGGCGCGCCCGCTCCACGCGGGACGGCCGGTCGGCGGGCGCGTACAGCTCGACGGGGAAGCCGAGAAACTCGCGCTCGGCCAGGCGCCGCATGGCCCGCGGGAGCCGCGGGTTGAGGAACCGCACGATGGCGCGAAGCACCCGGTCCGGCGCGCTGGCATAGCCCTGGTGCAGCCGAAGCTCGCCCCGGGGCGTGAGCGACACCATCACGGTGCGATTGGTGTGGGTGCGGATGGTCTCGACATCGCGGAGGCCGAGCAGCTTGAGGCGATGGGCGAGCAGATCGTTCACGTCAGGGTCCCTGATCTCCACCGG
This sequence comes from Gemmatimonadales bacterium, assembly GCA_035688885.1. Classification (GTDB taxonomy): domain Bacteria; phylum Gemmatimonadota; class Gemmatimonadetes; order Gemmatimonadales; family GWC2-71-9; genus CAVVWJ01. The sequence goes on along the minus strand of DASSMN010000104.1, from coordinate 3,957 downwards.
CGACGGACACGGCCACTCGTGGCGCGCCCTCGCGAGCGAAGGAGTATACGTCGGAGGTGAGGAAGCGGCGGGAACCGGATTCCCAGCGGTAGTGGCGAATGTGCACCGCCCGGGCATCCACCCGCACCAGATTGAAGACCGACGGCCGTCCGCCGCGGGTGCGGAAGCTGTGCGTGCCCGAGGTGCTCACGGCCAGAGAGCCTTCAATCTGTCCGGCCCCTTCGTGATGATCGTGCCCGCACAGGATGACGTCGGCCCCGCTGGCCAGGAGCCGGCGGGACGCCGAGCGCCAGTTGGCCAGCCCCATCCGTCGCGAGTGGGCACCCCGCAGCACGTTGTGATGGAAAGTGAGGATCCGCACGACGCCCGGCGGCGCCGCGGCGAAGATCGCGGCCACTCGGCTGGTCTCGGTGGCGGGGAGGTGCCCCTTCACGGCCACGTCGCGGAGGTTCAGGGTGAGCGACCCCAGGGCGACGCCGTAGCTGCTGAGCGCGCCGACGATGATGGCCCCCGGAATCTCGAGGACCGGCGTGAGGTCGCCGAAGTACCGGGCATACTTGGCATACTTCACGTCCTGACCCGCGAGGCCGAGCGGGCTGCGCCACCACTCGATGTCGTGGTTGCCGGGGATGATGAGCACCGGCGTGTGCTGCTTGAGGCGCTGCACGAACGCGTGCGCGGCCTGAAATTCTCCGTGACGCGCCCGCTGGCTCACATCGCCGGAGATCACGGTCGCGGCGGCGCCGAGGGTGGGAAGGAAGGACTCGAGGGCTTCGATCTGGGCGAGGTCGGCGTAGCCGCCGAAATGCAGATCGGAGAGGTGCACGACCGTGATGGGCGCGTCGTTCATGCGCAGCAAGCTACATAGAGCGGCGGTGAGCGGTAAGCGGCAAGCAATCAGCCGTCGCTTACCGCCTCGACCTGCCGCTGACCTTTACCAGATCACCCGCACTCTGTAGGTGAGCGTCGCTTCCCCCTTGGCCGGCACCTTGACCCGGAAGCGCGTGATCGTGGACGAGATCTTCTCGGCGGGCACGCTGCTCTGCAGCACGCTCCACTCCCCGGCCCGCTCTTCCTGGACATCCACGCTTACCGCGCTGTCGGACGCATTCCGAAGCGTCACCCGATAGTCGGCGGTGGCCTGCGTCCGCCAGCCGGCGCGGGTGCTGTCGCGGCGCGTGACGTATGTCGTCTGCACCCGCTTGGCCGTCAGGTCGAAGGCGTTGCCGGCGGAGAGCCGCACGTCCTCGCCCGCCGGCGTATGGTCCACGGCGGCCTCTCCAACCAGCTGCGCGCGGCCGCCGCTGTCCGCCTGAAACAGCCGCACCACGCCGCCGGGCAGGGGCCGATCACCGAAATCCGACTTGCGCGGCCGCTTGAGGGTGTACATCACCTCGACCGGCACCTCGGTTTCCTCCCCCTGTTGCGGCAGCATCCCCCACCACGGCACCTGGCCGTGCACCACATAGGTGCGCTCGTACTTCACCGTCGCCGGGTCGAACAAGGCGATCGTGCTGGTCAGTCCGGGCAGCAGCGTGGTCTTGCCCGGCAGCGAGTACAGGTGGAACTCGCCCACCCGCTGCTCGCTCGCCACCTCGCGCTTGTCGTAGGCGGCGGCCATGGCCACCCGCGCTTCCTGGAGCGGCATCGGCGGCGGCGCACCCGGCTCGGCCCGGCTCACCGCGCCCGCCAGCAGCTGCAAGTCGGCATCCTCGGCGCGGAGCGACTGGCTCTCCACCACGGCGCTCCCGGTCACCCGCGCCTCGCTCGCGCCGAGCAGCACCTGATAGCTGGCCCGCCAGGCCGCCCCGCCGGTGAAGTAGCCGAGGCGCAGCTTATCCTGGGCGCGATCGCTCTCGAGCCGAAGGACGGCCACGGGGTCGGCCACGACGACATCGCCCGGGTAGAGCGCGGCCCCGGGCATAGCAAAGCTCACCCGACCATCGGACAGCTGCAGCCGGAGCGGATCCACGCCGAGCACCAGCGCACTGATGGTGTCCTTCGATTCGGGCAGCCGGAATACCACGCGCCGCCCTACGGAGCGGCGCAGCACGCTGGCCTCGTCCACCGCGCCGTCGTAGGTCAGGCCGCCGATGGTGACGGCGGAGTCGAGCGAGAACAGTGTGGCCGGGTCCAGCGACCCGAGCGCCACGCGCTGGGTGCTGAGCCCCTTAGGCACGGAGGCCGGCACGATCCGGCGCACCAGCACCCGGCCATCGTTGTAGATCGTGAGGGAGGTCTGGGCCTCGAGCGCGAGGGGAAGTGCGGAGGCAAGGCACATCAGCAGGCCGGCCACACGGGCGGTGCTCATTGGGGGAGAAACTCCATGGCGGCGCGGCTCGCGACCCGCCGCACGATGATGTAGGTGGCGAGCACCGCGATGGCTCCGTAGAGCCGGGAGGTGGGATCGCCTGGGAGTCGGAATGCGACGTACGCGGCCATCAGCGCCGTCGCCGCGAGAGAGATGCGGTGGGCCAGCCGCTTTGCACGCGCCTGCCGTTCGGCGCGGCAGTCGGGGCAGAGCTCCCCCCAGGGAAGCCCGGGCACCCGCCGTTCGCATTTGGCGCAGGGGACCTCAGGCAACCCGCCGGGCAACCGCACGCCCGAATTCCTCCGTGGAAGCGGAGCCGCCCAGGTCGCGGGTGCGGAGGTTCTCCCGCACGATGACATCGGCGATGGCCTGGCGGATCCGCTGGGCGCGACCCTGCTCGCCGATGTGATCCAGCATCATGGCGGCCGCCAGCATCTGCGCCGAGGGGTTGGCGACCCCTCTCCCCGCGATGTCGGGGGCGCTGCCATGGACCGCCTCGAAGATCGCCGCCTTGGTGCCGATGTTGGCCCCGGGGGCGAGGCCGAGGCCGCCCACCAGGCCCGAGACCTCATCGCTCAGGATATCGCCGAACATGTTGGTGGTGACCATGACGTCGAACTGCTCGGGGCGCATCACCAGCTGCATGGCCGTGTTGTCCACGATCATGTCGTTGGCCTCGATGCGGCCCTCGTACTCCTTGGCGACCGTGCGCCCGACCTCCAGGAACAGGCCGCTCACCATTTTGAGGATGTTCGCCTTGTGGACGATGGTGACCTTCTTCCGCCCCTGCCGCACGGCGTACTCGAAGGCGTATCGCACGATGCGCTCGCAGCCGGCGCGGGTCACGATCGCCATGGACTCGCCCACGGCGCGCGGGTCGTCGCCGATCTGGACGAAATGCTCGACCCCGATGTACAGCCCCTCGAGGTTCTCCCGCACCAGCACGATGTCCACGTTCTCGAACCGGCCGCCCGGCACGATGGTGCGCGCCGGCCGCACGTTGGCGAACAGCTCGAACTCCTTCCGCAGCCCGACGTTCACCGAGCGGAAGCCGGTGCCGACCGGGGTGGTCAGCGGGCCCTTGAGCGCGAGATGGGTCCGGCGGATGCTGTCGACAGTGGCGTCCGGCAGGGGCGTGCCGGTGGCGTCCACCGCCGCCATGCCGGCGAGCTCTTCTTCCCAGTTGAACGTGAGCCCCGTCGCCTCGAGCACCCGGACCGTCTCCCTGGTGATCTCGGGTCCGATGCCGTCGCCGGGAATGAGGGTCGCGTCGTAGCTCATTGATCGAGCGGCAGCACCGCGGCCAGCGCGCTCCCGAGGGCGGCGGCCGGCGTGTTCCCCGTGGCCGCCGGCACGCTGCGCCAGAGAATGCGGCCGGAGCGCGCATCTGCGGCCACCAGGGACAGCTCGGCGCGCACCTGGCCGCCGGAATCCTTGATGAAGCCGAGGGCCGCGGACACGAACACGATGCGGCCGTTGATCAGCGCGGTGAGGTTGCGCAGCGAGGCCTGCAGCTGATCGGGGATATCCTTGAGCCGCGGCGATCGGAGCACCGCCTGCCCCATTTCGTCGGGGTCGTCCACCAGGCCGGCGGCGCGGCGGGCGAGCTTCCGGAGCCGGGGCGGCAGCACCCACTTGACCTCGGG
>DASSMN010000478.1:0-2051 GCA_035688885.1 Gemmatimonadales bacterium | reverse complement strand
GTGGGCGCCCTGGTCGGCATCCGGCACGGGGAAACGGTCTACGATTGGCGGGATGCCGTGTTGGACGGCGCCGCCGGGCGCGCGGCCCGGATGCTGGCACCGTTGCTCGACCAGCCGGGCGTGACCGCCGTGCGCCTGGTCTCGCTGCTCGGCACCAGCCTGATCGGCGTGGGACTGGCCCGCAGCCACTACGACCGGCGGGTTCGTGGCGGCCAGCTCGAACGGCTGGTGTTCGATCGGCTGCGTCAGCTCCGGATCTTCGGACTACCCGACTGGAAGGCGGAGAGCGCGCGGTGGGCCCGGTGGGCGGCCGCCTGGTCTGCCGAGCGGGTGCGGAGCGGCGTCTGCGCCGCTCGGGATGCCGATCAGGCGCTCAAGAACACCACCGTGTCGGACGAGCTCGGGATCCTGACCGATCTGGTGCTGCGCCTTGCCATGGAGCGGAGGGAGGCCGCGTGAGAGGGGCGACGCTCGGCTGGATCCTGGCGCTGTCGCTCGGCGGCGTCATCCACGCCGCGGCCCAGACCGACCCGCGCCTGGTCAACGTGGTGCGCGCGGCGCAGGAGGGCCAGGGCGACTCGGCCCGCGCCGCCGTGCAGCGGCTGCTCGACGCGACCCCGCCCACCGACACGCTCTACCCGCAGATCCTCTATACCCAGGCGATGGTCGCGAACTCCGCCGGCGACATGCGGCGCCAGCTGCAGCGCGTCACCGTCGAGTACGCCTCCTCCGAGTGGGCCGACGACGCCCTGCTGCGGCTGGTGCAGATGGATTACGCCACCCGCAACTACGATGGCGCGGCGCGGAACCTGGAGCGGCTTCGGGTGGATTTCCCCGCCTCTCCCTTGATGGCGCAGGCGGCCTATTGGGCCGCCCGCACCTATTTCGACAGCAATAAGCCGAAGGACGCCTGCCGCTGGCTGGCCGACGGCATGGCCAAGGCGCAGAGCGACATCGAGCTGCAGAACCAGCTCGGCTATTTGTATCAGCGCTGCGATCTGCGCTCCGATTCCACCGCCACCGCGCAAGCGCCCGGCGCCCAGGCGCCCGGCGGCCAGGCGCCCGGCGCATCCGCAGCAGGGGCACCCGCACGAGGCGACAGCGGCGTCCGGGATACCACTCGCGCCGCGACCGGGGCACCGCCGCCCAACCCGGCACCCTCTGCCGCACCCTCGCCGGCCGCACCGACGCCCACACCCCCCGCGCCGACCGCGTCGCAGGCGCCCAGTCCTTCAGCGCCCACGACCAGCCCCGCGGCGCCTCCGACACCCGCGCCCGCGCCGAGCGCCGCCCGGCCGGCGCGCGCGGTGTACCGGGTGCAGATCGCGGCCGTCGGCACCCGCAAGGCCGCCGAGGACGCCGCGCGCAAAGCCGGCCCGTTGGGGCTCAGCGTCGTGACGGTGCAGCAGGGCAAGCTGTACAAGGTGCGAGTGGGGGAGTATCCGACCCGTGAGGCGGCGCAGACCGCTGCGGCGAGTCTCAAGGCCAAGCTGGGCGGCACTCCGTTCGTCGTCTCGGAGCCCTGAGCGCGTTCCATGCCGCCGCGCGCGCTGGGGTTGGCGCTCGGCCTCCTGGCGGCGGCCTGCGCCCGCCCGTCCCAGCCGGTGTCGCCGCCTGTTAGTCCGCGGCGCAGCCTCGCCTGCATGATCATGCCGGACAGCGCGGGCCCCAGCCGGCCGATTACCGCCGCCTTCGATGATCCCGCCGATGCGAGGGCCTCTCGTCTGGCAGCCTCCCGGCTGACGCCGGTCCGGCTCGACTGCGAGGGCCGGCCGATGCCCGGACTCGCCGACCGATGGTCGGCGGATACGACGGGCCGGTTCTGGACTCTCGATCTCACCGGTGCGGTCTCGCCGGCTTCCGGCGATCAGCCCCGGTGGACCGCCGCTGCCCTGGCCGCCACCTGGCGCGCCGACCCCGACGCCAGCCTGGTGTTGCGGGACGCGGGGGTCGTGTCTCTGTTGCCGCTGGATGATGCCCGCCTGGTCGTAGGGTTCGTCAGTCCCATGCGCGAGCTGCCGGCCGTGTTCGCCGAGCGCGCGCTGGGCGTC
>DASSMN010000483.1:0-7007 GCA_035688885.1 Gemmatimonadales bacterium | reverse complement strand
CACGCCCGCGGCGTGGACCGACATGTGGCGGGAGATTCCTTCGATTCGCGAGCTCAGATCGAGCAGCCGGCGGTAGGCGGGATTGCCCTTCACCAGGTCGCGCAGCTCGTCGACCTTCTTCTCCGCCTCCGGGATCGAGAGGCTGTAAGCCGGGCCCGAAGGGATCAGCTTGGTGATGCGGTCGGCCTCGCCCGGCGGAATCCGGAGCACGCGGGCCACGTCCTTGACCGCGGCACGGGCCTTCATGGTGCCGAAGGTGACGATCTGCCCGACACTCGCACGTCCGTAGCGCTGGCGCACGTACTCGATCACCTCGCCGCGGCGCTCGAAGCAGAAGTCCACGTCGATGTCGGGCATCGACACCCGTTCGGGGTTGAGAAACCGCTCGAACAGGAGATCGAACTTGAGCGGGCACACGTTGGTGATGCCGAGCGCGTACGCCACGATCGAGCCGGCCGCCGAGCCGCGGCCCGGCCCCACCGGGATCCCGCGCTCCCGGGCCGCGGCAATGAAGTCCTGCACGATGAGGAAGTAGCCGGCGTACCCGGCCGTGTTGATGACGCCGAGCTCGTAGTCGAGCCGCTGCTGGACCTCGGGCGGGAGCGGCGTGCCGTAGCGACGCTCCGCGCCGCGCCGGGCCAGGTCACCGAGGAGCGCCTCGTCGGTGGCGTAGCCGGCAGGGCGGGGAAACCCGGGCAGGAAATAGCGCTTCTCGAAGTCGAACTCGCACAGGTTGGCCACCGTCTGCGTGTTGGCCAGGAGCTCGGGATGGTCCGGGAAGAGTGCCTTCATTTCCTTCTCGGACTTGACGTACGACTCCTCGCCGGTAAAGCGGAACCGCTTGGGGTCGTCGAGGTCGCTCCCGGTGCCGATCGCGAGCAGCACGTCGTGCGACTCGGCGTCCTCGCGGCGGAGATAGTGCGCGTCGTTGGTGGCCACCACGCCGATGCCCAGCTCCTGCCCCAGGCGGAGCATCCCTTCGGCCACCAGCCGTTCCTCGCCGATGCCGTGCTGCTGCACTTCCAGCCAGAACCCGTCGGGTCCGAACAGCTTCGCGAACCATTCGGCACTGCGCTTGGCTTCGTCGTAGCGGCCCTGTCGAAGCGCGAGCGACACTTCCCCTGAGAGACACGCGGCCAGGCATACCACGCCCTCGCTGTACTGCTCCAGGCACGCCTTGTCGATCCGCGGCCGCCGGTAGAACCCTTCGGTGAAACCGATGGAGGTCAGCCGGACCAGGTTCTTGTAGCCGGTGCGGTTCTTGGCGAGCAGCACCAGATGGCTGTAGGGCGCGGGCGCGGTGGGGGGCTTCTCACGGGCCTGGCGCGGCCCAAAGGCGAGATAGGCCTCGAAGCCGAGAATCGGACGGATCTTCTGAGCCTTGGCCTCCTCGTAGAACGACCAGGCCGCGTGCATGTTGCCGTGGTCGGTGACCGCCAGGCTGTCCATGCCGAGCTTCTTGACGTGCGCCACCAGCTCGGGGATCTGGCTGGCCCCGTCGAGCAGGGAGTATTCGCTATGAGTGTGGAGATGGACGAACGGCATAAGTCTCGGGCGGTGTGCGGTCGGCCCTCACCGCTCACCGGCTCTCTCTGCGCTCCAGCTCGCGCAACACGGCGTCCAGCGGGACACCGCGAGCCTGGAGCAGCACCAGAAGATGATAGAGGAGATCGGCCGCCTCGGACGCGAGACGCTCGGGCTCCTCCGCATTCGCCGCCACGACGACCTCGACCGCCTCCTCGCCCACCTTCTGCGAGGTCTTGGCCACCCCGCGGTCGAGGAGTTGGACCGTGTACGAGCCCGAGGGGCGCTCGGCGGCCCGCCGGGCAATAGTGGAGGCCAGGCGGTTCAGCAGGTGGCCACCGGGGTCCTCAGACCCCGCCAGCGCCCCCTCCCAGACCACCGACGCGAAGCAGGTCCGCGAGCCGGTGTGGCAGGCCGGGCCGGTCTGGTCTACCCGGTACAGCACGGTGTCTCCGTCGCAGTCGATCCGGATTTCCCGGACGAGCTGCTCGTGGCCGGAGCGCTCGCCTTTGCGCCAGAGGGTCCCGCGGGAGCGGCTGTAGTAATGAGCCTGCCCGGTGGCCGCCGAACGCGCCAGCGCTTCCCGATTGGCCCAGGCGACCATCAGAACGTCGCCCGAGCGGCTCTCCTGGGCCACCACGGGAACCAGTCCGTCGGCCCCGAAACGGACCCCGGCCAGCCAACTGTCATCGGGCACCGCCAGAAGCTACCGGCGACCAGAGCGATTGTCAAAAGCCCTTGTGGCTCCTTATCTTGTCCGGGGTCGGTCCCCCTCTCCCCCGATCGCCCGGAGTTCCGTCTCGTGCCCCTCCCCGAGGTTCGGTGGCCGCTGCTCACTGGCGCGGCCTTGCTGGTGGCTTGCGGCAGCAGTGGACCCACCACGCCCAAGACCGTGGACTGCGCCACCGCATCCCCCACCAACCTGGCTGTGGGCGGCAGCGCGCTGGTCAATGCCGCCGATCAGGGCTGCCTGCTGCTGCCCGGGGCCGGGTCGGGGGGCGCCGAGTACCTGTATTTTGCCGGCCTGACCGACGGAAGCTTTACCGAGCAGGGCACCTCCGAGCCGTTCCAGCTGACCGGCGCCGCGGGGGCCGTGGCCGTCCGCGCGGCACGGGCAGCGGCGGCCCGGCCCGGACTCTCCGTCCGCCAGGGTGGCTCGGCCCGGACGTTCCACGCCCGGTTGCGGGAGATGGAGCGCGCGGCCGCGGCGGAGCGGGGCCCCGCGCCGCCGCTTGCCGCGGCTCGGATCGCCGCCGCACCGCCGGTGCTGGGCGACAAACGGACCTTCAACGTCCTCGCCAGCGGAACGGCGACCGGCAACAAGCCGAGTGACTACGTGCAGGTCACCGGCACGGTGGGGTATGTCGGCACCCACACCGCCATCTACCTGGACGACGCCGCACCGGCGCCCACCTACTCGTCCAGCGACCTCCAGGCCATCGGGTCGATGTTCGACGATCATCTGTACCCGATCGATACCACCGCGTTCGGTCGCGAGTCGGATATCGACGGCAACGGGCTGGTCTTGATCCTGCTCACCGACCGGGTCACCAAGCTGGTCTCCTGCACCGGCGGCTCGGTCGTGGTCGGGTTCTTCCTGCCGTTCGACCTGTCGCCGGCCCATGTTGGCTCCAACGCCGGCGAAGTGTTCTACGGACTGGTTCCCGACGCCAGCTGCAACATCGACGTCAACGACGCCAAGGCGTCGCTGCCGCCCGTGGTGATCCACGAATTTCAGCACATGATCAGCTACAACCAGCACGTGCTGACGCGGGGTGGGTCGCCCGAGCAGACCTGGCTCAACGAGGGGCTGTCGTCCTTCGCGGAGGAGCTGGGGGGGCGGCTGGTGCCCGACGCGCTCTGCCTCAACTCCGACTGCCTGACGCAGTTCAGCCTGATCAACCTGGACAACGCGTCGCGCTATCTGACCGACCCGCTGGGCAACTACCTGGTGGGCCCCGACCGGATACCGCTGCCGCTCGAGGAGTACGGCGCGGGGTGGCTCTTCGTTCGGTGGTTGGCGGATCATTACGCCACGAGCACGACCATCGGGACGGACCTGACGCAGCGGCTGCTTGCGACCAGCCGCACCGGGGCGGCCAACGTGAGCCATGCGACCGGCGAGAACTTCAGCACCCTGGTTTCCAACTGGCAGCTCGCGAACTATCTCGACGATCTGCCGAGCTTTACCCCGGCCAGTCCCTTGCTCCAGTACAGCTCCTGGAACTTCCGGCAGGTGTACGCCGCCCTGAACGCTCAGGACCCGACCGACTTTCCGCGCGCGTTCCCTCTGGTACCACCCTCGGCGCCCAACGGCGCGTACGATGAGAGCGGCACCTTGCGGGGCGGGTCGGGCCGGCATCTGCTGGTGGACCAGGACGCCAACGCGGCCGGGTTGAGCCTCAAACTGACCGGCACGGACGGCACGACGGCCCTCCCCTCGTCCTCCGCGCCATTCGTGGGCGTGGTCCGGATTCGGTGAAGCGGATGATCTTCCTCGTGGTGGTCGCCGCCATTTTCGCGGGCTACGGCACCGCCTATCTCGCGAGCGACGACGTCCGCTATCTCACCAGGGCGGGCATCGAGGAGACCCGCATTCTCGAGGCCCGCGAGCCGATCAGCGAGCTGGCGAGCGATCCCGCCACCGCCCCGGCCCTGCGGGACCAGCTGCACCTCGTTCTCGCGAGCCGCGACTACGCCGCCCGCCTTGGCCTCCAGGCCAAGGAGACCTACACCACGTACGCCGACGTGGGCCGGGACACCCTGCTGCTGGTGCTGCAGGCCGCGCCGCGAGACTGCATCTGCCCTCACACCTGGAAGTTTCCCATTGTCGGGCGGATCCCCTACAAGGGTTTCTTCGACCCCAAAGCGGCCCGCCGGGAGGCCGATCGGCTGGCGGCGCAGGGCTACGACATCTACCTGCGTCCCTCGTCGGCGTTCTCGACGCTCGGCTGGTTCAACGACCCGCTGCTGTCGACCGCGCTCACCGGCGATTCGGTGGAGCTGGCCGCGACGGTGTTCCACGAGATCGCGCACAATACGCTCTACGTGAAGAGCGCCACGCCCTTCAACGAGAGCTATGCGCAGTTCGTCGGCTACCACGCGGCGCAGGCCTTCTTCCGTGACGCGGGCGACAGCCTCCTGGCCCGTCGCGCCGCCGACCGCTGGCACGACGAAATCGTGCTGGGCGAGTTCTACGCCCGTCTGGTGAGCCGGCTCGAGACGCTCTACGCGACGCACCCCGACTCGACCACGCTGGAGCAGGGTCGCGCCGATGCCGGTGGCTGGGCTCGCGAGGAGCTGGAAGGGCCGGTGGCCGCTCGGCTCCGCACCTTCACCATCGGTCGTCTGCCCGACCGGCCGGTGAACAACGCGCGTCTGGTGGGGGCCAGGATCTATCGCACCCGGCTGGACCTGTTCGATCGCTGGTTCGAGCAGCACGGCCAGGACGTGCGCGCCAGCGTCGCGGCCCTGGACACGCTCATGCGGGACGTGCCGGGCGACAGCGTCTACGCTCGGCTCGCTGGAGCGGTGGGGGACACCCTGGCGGTGGTGGACACGCTCCGCGCGAGGCGGGACAGCACGCCATAAACCCGACCGGCCCGGACGCGACGAGGGGTGAGAACCGAAACGCAACCAGGATCCGGTTGGCGTTTCGGCCCTCACCCCTCGTCGCGTCGGGGTGCGCTCGGTGTTACGGTGATGTACTGCTCGTCGAATCCCCGGTGCTCGTCGTGCTCTGCCCCGGCTGCTTGGTCGGCTGCGACACGCTGGCCGAGTCGGACGTCGAGCCCGACCTGGAGGTCGAGCCCGAGTCGGTGGGGCTGGTGCTGTCACCCGGCATCGTCATGTTCGGATGCCGTCCGCCCATGCCGCTGGAGTCGCTGGCGCCGAGCGGTCCGGTGGTATCGCGGTCGGAGCGGCCCGGGGCGGCCATCGTATCCGCGCCCCCGCGCGTCGAGTCGAGGCCGACGCCGGACGAATCCGAGGCCCCGACCCGTCCGGGCTGCGCGGTCGTGTCGATCCCGGCCGTGCCGTTGTAGCCCGACGTATCGGGGCGCGTTTCCCGCGTAGTGGACGTGTCCTGTGCCGCCAGCCGCGGCGCGAAGGCGCCCACCGCGAGCGCGGTCATCAGGGCCGTCAGTTGAGCTCTCGACATCCTGCCTCCTGCCGCTCTCCAGGAGTGCTCGCCGGCCGCCCTCGCGTGCCTCGTCGCGCTCCGATTAGTCAGTCCACGGCAGGGAAGGGGCCGGCCGGGGGGAAGGGCGGTGAGGCAGGTCACCGGCCCTCGCGCCGCTCGTGGCGCCGTGTACCTTTCCGGCCATGGATACCACCTTCGTTGCGCGCGAGCAGAGCCGCCTGCTGGGCGAGCTCTCCAGCTTCCTCTCCATCCCGAGCGTGAGCGCCCTCCCGGTTCACGCCGCCGACTGCCGGCGCGCCGCCGAATGGCTCCGCGACGAGCTCCAGGCGCTCGGCTGCCCCACCGTCCAGGTCATCGAAGGGGACGGCCATCCCGTGGTGTGGGCCGAGAGTCCGCCGGTGCCCGGCCGCCCCACGCTCCTCATCTATGGCCACTACGACGTGCAGCCGCCCGATCCGATCGAAGAATGGCACACGCCGCCGTTCGAGCCTACCGTGCGCGACGGCCGGCTCTTTGCCCGCGGGGCGGTGGACGACAAGGGTCAGGTGTTCTGCCTGCTCAAGGCCTACGAGGCCACCCTCGACGGCGAGCGGCGTCCGCCGCTCAATGTCCACTTTCTGTTCGAAGGCGAGGAGGAGTGCGGCGGCCACGTCATCTCCGACCTGTTGCACGCCGAACCGGAGCGGACCCGCGCCGATGCCGTGCTGGTCGCCGACATGTCCTTCTATGCGGTCGGTTGGCCGGCGGTATACACGACGCTCCGGGGCATCTGCTACGCGGAGATCTCGGTGCGCACCCTCGAGCGAGACGTTCATTCGGGCAGCTACGGTGGCGTGGCCCCCAATGCGCTCGAGACTCTGGTGCGGCTCCTGGCCAAGCTCAAGGACGCCGATGGCAAGGTCCACATCCCCAAGCTCTACAAGTCGGTCGAGCCGCCCACCAAGGCCGAACTCAAGAGCTGGAAGCAGCTGCCCTTCGACAAGGCGGCGTTCATCCGCGACGAGGTGACCAGCCAGGTCCTGACCGGTCTCAAGGAGTACTCGGTGTTCGAGCGGATGTGGGCCTTGCCGACCTTCGAAATCCACGGCATCAAGGGCGGCTTCGTCGGCGACGGGGCCAAGACGGTGATCCCGGCGCAGGCCATGGCCAAGGTGAGCCTGCGGCTCGTGCCGGGCCAGACCTCCGCCAAGGTCGGCAAACAGCTCGAGCGCGCGGTCGCGGCACTCGCACCCCGGTGGGCCGAGGTTCAGGTGAGGGTGCTCCATGGGGGCGACCCGGTTCAGGTGGACGTGAACCACCCGGCGTTTGCGGTCCTCGACGCGGCGTTTGCGGCGGTCACGGG
>DASSMN010000466.1:0-3879 GCA_035688885.1 Gemmatimonadales bacterium | reverse complement strand
GAACCCCTGGAGAAACTCCGTGAGGGCGGCGAGGTAGAGCGCCGGCAGGCAGAAGCCCAGGATCCCGCTCCGTCGCAGCGGCCAGACCGCGAGCAGCGCCCCCAGGGGAAAGAACAGGAAGAACGGCTTGACGATCTCGGCCACGCTCGCGAGGTCGCTCCGTCGTGCCAGGCCGTAGAGCGGGATGAGCCGATCGAGAGCGAATTGCTGATGGATGACCGCCGCGTCGGTCTCGATCACGAACGGCCGCCAGGCCCAGAGGGCGATGAGCATGGCATAGGCGAGCAGCACCACGGCGGGGCGTCCGCGACCCCGCACCAGGCGCGAAAAGCCGGGAAGCCAGAGACCGCAGGCCACCGCGCCGAGCGCGACGCCGGCGAGGTGCGCGAGCGCGGTGCCGAGCTGAATGGGCTGGCCGAGCGGACCATGGGTCAGCTCGAGGAGCACCGCGCCCAGGGCGCCCCACGCGCTGATCTGGCGGACGGCGGACCAGCGCTCCGTGCCGGACTCGACGAGCGCCATCACGCCGAAGATCCCGAGCGGGAAGAACAGCAGGACATCCACCGGCGGCACGTGCCACAGCGTGCTCCAATCGAGGTGCGGCGTGACCGTGCGCATGCGGCGCAGCTGGGTTCCCGCGCGCGTGGCGATGACGGCCGTCTCCTGGAGCGGCAGCACCGCCTCGGTCACCGCGGCGCTCAGGTACGCGATGGCAAAGCCCACGGCGGGCAGCCCGATGTAGGACTTCTGCTGGCGCATCGCGGTGGCGATCTGGACCGCGATCGCGATCGCGAGGGCGCCCAGCGCGGCGCCCGCCGTGTTGGTCATTACGTCCAGGACGCTGGCACGCCGGTCCGGCAGGAAGAGCTGGAGCGCCTCGGCCAGTACGCTCATGGCGGCGCCCGTGAGCGCGGACACGCGGATCCCCCGCGCGAGCGCTCCCGGCCGGCTCGTCGTCACCCAGAGCGCGCCCCAACCGGCGAACAGCAGCACGTTCTCCACGGCATCCACCGCCGTGGCGAGCGAATACCGGAACGTGAAGGCGTTGCTGAGGCCGGGGCCCAGCCCATCCGGCGGGACGCCGAAATGGAACGGGGCGAGCGTGGCGACGGCCAGCACCACCACGTACGCCAGCCGCGCCGCGAAAACGCCCAATCGCGCGCCGGCCATGTTCACGCGGCGGTGATCTTCCAGTACACGGCGTAGCGCTCGTCGAACAGCGTGTGGAACGGGACGAGCGTCACGTCCCGTGGCTGGCCCGTCGTTCGAAATTCGAGCGACGGGGCCGTCGTGCGGGTGATCCAGTCAGCCGGCCCGGTCCCCTGCGCCGTGAAGGCCGGAGCGGGGACGGGGTCGCTCTTGTACTCGGGAACCGTCCGTGGCTTGGTCGGCTCGGCGCGCAGCACCCCGGGGGTCAACCCCTCGGTGCCAAGCCGTCCGACCAGCACCAGCGGCCCGTACATCACGGCCTGCATCGAAGGGTCGTCTGGCAGCGCCTGCAGGTGGAGGCGCATCGGGAGCGTCACGGCAACCGTGTCGCCGTCCTTCCAGGTGCGGTCGAGCACGTAGTAGCCGCCGGGCGCCGCGAAGCCCTCGAGCGCGCGTCCGTTGAGCCGTGCGGTTCCCTCCGCGCCCATCCAGTACGGCACGCGGATCCGGAGGGCGAAGCGCACCTGGCGCCGCGTGTGCACCACGAGCGTCGTCCCCTCCTCCTCCGGGAAGCGCGTCTGCTGCACCAGGCGCACGCCGCGCGCCGCCCAGTCCAGCTCCGAGGCGATGAACAGGTTCACGTACACCCCGGCGTCGTCCTGGAAGTAGATGCTGTCGCCCAGCTTCGCGAACGCCTCGCTCATGGTGCCCGTACAGCACCAGTAGTCCTGGGTCGGCGTGCCGAAGAGCTTCCACAGCCCGGAGGCGAGGCTCACGTAGTAGAGCTTCTCACCGTCGCGCGGGTGCTGGCTGCCCAGGATGCCGTTGAACAGGGCGCGCTCGTAGTAGTCGGCGGCTGCGGGATCGGCGGTCCAGCCGAACACGTGGCGCGTGAGCTTGAGCATGTTGTAGGTGGTGCAGTCTTCCTGCGTGTATCCCGAGAGCTGGGTCGAGAGTACACCGGGCTCCGTCTCCCAGCCTTCGCCGTTCGAGGTGCCGCCGGTGCAATAGGCGCGCTGGGTCGTGACCTCGCGCCAGAAGTACTCGGCGATGCCGCGGTAGCGGGCCTCACCGGTCAGCTCGTAGCGCCGCGCCGCGCCGATCACCTTGGGGATGTTGGTGTTGGCGTGGAGGCCTTTCAGTTCGTCCCGGCCCATCGAGAGGGGTGCGAAGAAGCGCTCGTGGTCGAAACGGTGCGCAACATCCAGCAACGAGGCTCGTCCGGTTACGGCGGAGAGGTTGTACAGCACTTCGTTCATGCCGCCGTACTCGCGCTCCAGCACTCGCGCCATCTCGTAATCGCCCAGGGGCTGCGTCCAGCCCGCCACCCACTGTGCCATGCCACGGAGCATGTCGAGCGCCTGGGCGTTGCCCGCCAGCGTGTGCATGTCGAGCAGGCCGGCCATGATCTTGTGCAGCGTGTAGAACGGCGCCCACACCGGTTTGCCCGCGCGCAGCCGGTCGAAGAACTCCACCGGAAAGGCGCTCAGATAACCGTAGCCGTGCGCGTTCTGACACTTTGCCAGCTCGGCGACCATGTGGTCGCCCCGCGTCTTGAGCTCGCCGTCGCCCTGGCTCGCCGACATCAGCGCCAGGGCCGAGAGGTAGTGGCCGGTGTAGTGGCCGCGCAGCTCGTTGTCGGGCGCTTCCCATCCGCCCAGCGGCTCGGCGGTGGAGGGGAGCCCGGCCGTGAGACGGAACATGTGCAGCAGCCGGTCGGGATCCTGCGCCAGCAGGAAGCGGCGGTTCACCGCCATCGCGTCGAGGAAGGGTCCGGGGAGCAGCCGGACGGCCGAGAGATCGAACGGACGGACCGGGGGCACTATGCCGTCGGCCGGCAGCTCCCCGATGCGGCGGAGGTGGTGCAGGGGAAGTGCGGCGGCCGCCGTGGCGGCGAGGAATTCCCGGCGTCTCATCCCGACCCCCATTCCTTGGCCCGTGCGATCACCGCGGCCATCTCGTCCCGATACCTGGTGAAGGTGTCGTCCACGACCATCAGGGTCGGGATCAGGCCCTCCCGCCGGGACAATGATAGCGTGGCGGGGTCCCAGGGGCTGAACCCCGATTCGTGCACGCCGCTCGATCCCCGTCCCGGCGCGGGATGGGAAAGATGTGAGAAGAACCGCGCGAACGGCACGGCCCTTGGGTTATGGACATGATAGAGTGGAATGAACTCGAGCAGTGCGTCGTAGAGAAACTCGCCGCACGCCAGCACCTGCGGGTACCGCGCCCGCAGGTCGGCCACGAGCCTGCGGGTCCCCTCGTGCATGTCCGCCCTGGTGTTGTTGGTCCACCCGCCCACGATGTCGAGGAAATAGGCGTCCACTCCGTAACGCTCGACGGCGTCGGCGATGCGGGCGGTGAGCCAGGCGCGCCAGGAGTCCACGCCGAGGTTCATGTACGAGAGCCAGCCCTCCTGGTGGCGGTCGTTGTCCCAATCGACCCAGTTGATGTCGAGCCGGTCACCATCCACCTTGGCCACGCTCGCGTCCGCGATCCCCGCATACTCGGGGCCTCGGCGGTTGGCCGCGTTCGCGCCGAACATCGGCATGAACCGGAACCCGAGCCGCTGGCCTTCCTGGACCAATCGCCGGAAGCCTGCCTCGCCGCCGAGCCGCTCGGCGGCGCGGTAGGAAGGGTAGTCCCAGTAGTAGCGCCCGTCCCAGGCGGAGATGAAGGCGAGTACGCGCTCCGCCGGCATCCGGGCGGCGATCCAGCGGAGAATCTCGA
>DASSMN010000257.1:0-2454 GCA_035688885.1 Gemmatimonadales bacterium | reverse complement strand
TGCGCCGGGCTCGCTCACGGACGCTGTGGAGTCCGCTCGCTCCCCCGGCTTGGCTTCGCCTTGCGCTCCGGCCAGCTCAACCGGCCAACGAGCGAAGAGCGCCTCTTGCCGGAGGCAGGCGTCGCGGGGACCTCCGTCCGCGTAGAGGATCCGGAGGGTTGCCCGCCGGCCTGGCGGACCGGCGCGATTGCGCGCGACGAGCACCTCCGTCCGTTGGCCGACGACATCGCGACCGAGCCGGATCCACGATCGACGGCTGAGCTCGAGCCGGATGCCGGTCGCTTCGCCCACTGCGGCTGCGAGGCTGTCCGGCAATCGGGCCGGCTCCAGCACCAGCAGGGTGATGCCGGCGCGCCGGGCGAGCGCCGCCAGCCGGCCGAGCCGCTCGGCGAACTGCGGGGCCTTGCCCGCCCGCGGCCCCGTGCCGGCTCGCGGCGCCGTGCCAGCTCGCGCTCCCGTGTCAGCTCGCGGTCCCGTGCCGGCTCGCGGGGCCGTGTCAGCTCGCGCCGTCGACCGGGGTTGCCGGTTCGGCAGGTCGATCACGAGCAGGTCCACCGCCCGACCCGAGAGCAGCGCGCCGGCGATCGCCAGCCCCTCGTCCGGATCCGCCGGCGTCACCACGACCAGCCATGCCGGGTCGACGCCCCGTGCGACCGCCTCGACCGGGTCGAGCGCCGCCGCCAGGTCCAGCCAGGCAACGATCCCGCCGGCGGCCTGCGCCTGTGCGGCGAGGCGGAGGGCGAGCGTGGTCCGGCCGCTCGACGCGTCGCCCCGCATGGACACGCCCATGCCCCGCGGCACGCCGCCGGGCCCGAGGATCGCGTCGAGCGCGTCGAAGCCGGTCGAGAAGATCCGCGCCGGGTCCGCCGGTACCGTCGGGGTCGGCGGCGCGCCGGGCGCCCGCCGCTCGAGGTCCGGATCGACATCCGGATCGGTGGGGAGCGGCACGGTGGCGAGCGCACCCACGACCTCGCCGACATACCCCGGCGCCGCTGCGCCCCACCGCGAACGGAGGGTTGCGAGCGCCGTGCTGAGCTCGGTGGACTGGGTTGCCATGCGCCCAGTATCGAACATCTGTTCGAATGAATCAACCCATCAATCGAGCCTGCGCACCCGATTTCCCTCGGATTCCACCAGCAACGACAGTGGATCGGAGCGAGCGCCCGGAGACCCTCGAATGCGTACCCACAGCATCATCCGAGGCCCCATTGACGCATCCAGGCCAGGTCTGGGCCGAACGCCCCAGCGCAAGGACGTTTCAGATGGAATCCGAGAGAAGCCAGCGGCACCCGCGCCCCTCGTCCCGCACCCGGATCGAACGGGACCCCGTGGTAGACTCCGCGGCCCGTGGGGATGTAGCTCAGCTGGGAGAGCACCGCGTTCGCATCGCGGGGGTCAGGGGTTCGAGTCCCCTCATCTCCACCACCGTGGGTCGGTTGGGCAGGTGGTGAGCCCAAGGGTCTGTAAAACCCTCGTCTTCGACTGTGGCAGTTCGATTCTGCCCCGGCCCACCAGACACCCCAGGACCTTTCTCCAGTCGAGCGCCGCCGCGTCGCGTGCCGGTGAGGTGCGCCGTGGTGAGGTCCGGTGCAGTTCGGCACCCTCTCCGTACCCCTGACCCCGGTGACCTTCGGGTGCACGACACCGGTGCAGCCCGACACTACGGTTCCCTCGCCTCAGCCATCGGCGTGAGCCATGACGAGGTTGCACTCATCAGCTGGCCCATATCGGGCCGAGGGAAGGGAACACAGGCAGATGCGCACGAAGTTCGGCGGGCTCCTCGGAGCAGTCGGCCTCCTCATGCTCATGGCGTCGGTCACGATGGCCGCGCCGAACGGCAACGGCAACGGGAACGGGAACGGCGGCGCCGGCAACTGCAACGGGAACGGCAACAACTGCCAGACCACGGCGCCGACCAGCGCGCCCACCAGCGCCCCGACCGGCACACCGAATGTCCCGGTGAGCACGCCAGGCGGCGGTGGCGGCGGCAGCCCGACCTACACGATCGACGTCTGGAAGACCGCCAATCCGGCGACCGTTCCGGCGTCCGGCGGGACCGTGGTGTTCACGGTGCACGTGAAGGCAACCGGTACCGGCTTCTTCCAGGTCGTCAGCATCGACGACCCACTCGCCGGGTGCACGCTCGGTGCGGCCACCGAGGAAAGTGGCAACGCCGACGCGAAGCTCGAGACCAATGAGATCTGGGCCTACTCGTGCACCGTCGACAACGTCACGCCCGGCACCGAGAACACGGCCACCGTCCACGCCTGCCACAACGGCAGCGCATGCAACAACGCGAACCAGGACGCATCGGGCGTCGGCAACGTCACCGTCGAGGAGGGCGAGGCGCCCCCCAACACGCCCGCGCCGACCGACACGCCGGCACCCACAGGTACCGTGAACCCCGGCACGCCCGGTCCCGGCGGCACGCCTGGCTCGACGCTCGACCTGGCC
>DASSMN010000458.1:0-2335 GCA_035688885.1 Gemmatimonadales bacterium | reverse complement strand
GATCGCGTCCGCCAGCGACAGCCTCCCCTCGCGGGCGAGCCGCTGCCGCAGGGACTCGCCCGAGACGAAGGGCATCACGTAATAGAGGAAGCCGGCCGCCTCGCCGGAATCGTGCAGGGGGAGAATGTGGGGATGCTGCAGCCCGGCCTCGATCCGGATCTCGCGGAGAAAGCGCTCGCTGCCGAGGCCGGCGGCCAGCTCGGGATGCAGCACCTTGACCGCGACGGGACGGTGATGCTTGAGGTCCCGGGCGAGGTACACCGTCGCCATGCCGCCGCGCCCCAGCGGGCGCTCGATGGGGTAGCGGTCGGCCAGGGCTTCCCGGAGCCGTTCCGGAGCCTCGAGCATCGGGCCGTCCCCGTCCACCGTCATGGCGTCGGTCCCGGGGGCCAGCCGCCCAGGGGAGACTCCCAGATCCGCACGTCCCGCGACCGGATGTTCGCCAGCAGCGCCTCGGTCTCGGGTGTGGGCACGGCCTGGTACGCCACGGCCAGGTGCTCCCGGAAGGCCTCGTAGGCCCGCAACGCGCCGGCGCGATCGCCCTTGCGGTCGAGGATCCGCATCAGCCGCCGGACGGCAGCCTCGTCGTCCGGCGCCAGCTCCACCCCTCGGCGCGCCAGCGGCGCGGCGGCGACCAGGTCTCCGGCGCGTTCGGCGTCGCCGCAGGCGGACCAGGCCGCGGCTGCCGCTCCCCGTCGGAGTCGGGCGCGCTCGCCATCGATCCAGTGCTCGAAGTCGGCGGAGATGTCCGCGATGTGGACGCCGGTGAGGAGGTCGCCGCGGTAGAGCGCTAGTGCCGAGGCCCAGTCGCGAGCCTCGCAGGCCCGGTCGAAGTCGGCGGCATCGCACTGCACCCACTCTCGGCTCACCCCGACGTCCTCTTCGCCTCGGCTCACCACCGCGTCGCTCCCCAGCTCCGCGCGGAGGAAACGAAGCGACTGGCGCAATGCCCCACGGGCATGCTCCGCGTCGAGCTCGGGCCAGAAGAGGGCTACTAGAGTGTCCCGCCGGCGGAATCGGTGATCACCCGCGAGCGCGAGGTAGACCAGCAGGGCGAGTCGCTTCGGCTGCACCAGCACCGAGCGCAACTCGCCCCGTCCGTGCGGGTCGACGAGATCCACGCCGCCGAGCAGCCGGAGCTGAATCATGGAGCCTGGGGGAAGGAGATCACGGCGGGCTCACGGCCGGCTCACGGCCGGGTCACCGGCGGCTGGTAGCGTCGGACCGTGCCCGTCGACCCGAATGTAACGCCGGGTCGGACCCCCGCTACCCCATGCTCCGGAGGCTCTATGCGATCCGCGCCGGCGGCCGTCCTCGCTCTCCTGGTGGGCCTCGTGCCCGGCTGCACTACCGACGATTCCACCCCGTTCCAGCCCGCCGAGCCGGCGTTGGCCGGCGCCTGGGGACCGGAGACGCCCAACTTCAATCTCGAGGTCGCCCTGCGGGGGCAGGGGTTCGGACTGGTGAAGTTCCGCCAGCCCAACGACGACCAGAAGATCGTCTACCTGGACACCTGGGTCCGCGGCCTGGCGCCCAATACCGAGTACCAGCTCCAGCGTGCGGTGGACCTCACGATCGACGACGACTGCACCGGCACGGCGTGGCTCACGCTGGGGCGGGGATTGCAGGCGCAGAACATCGTGACCGATGCGGCGGGCACGGGACGGGCGGCGCTCTTCCGTGATCTCGCCGTGTTCACCGCGGGATCGGAGTTCGACATCCAATTCCGGGTGATCGACGCGGGCACCCAGGCGGTCGTGCTGGAGAGCGAGTGCTACCAATTCCGGGTCAGCCTCTGACAGGCGGGCCCAGAAGGCTCCCGCGGCGGGCGTACCCGGCCGAACACCGGTACGCCGCCGCGGGGCGGTCGCCTTGTGGCCGTCCCAATCGGCCCGTAGCTTGGCGGTACTCCCGCCAAAGTCGAAGGTCGTGGCTCGAACCGCCGGAAGGCAGGTGGTCTATGCCGCAGTCCTCGAAGCTCGCGCTCCCGTTGGGACTCTCCCTCGTTCCCAGGCTCGCCACCGCCACCCTCACCGCCGGCCTCCTCCTCGGGCTGTTCCCTCGGGCAGCTTCGGGCCAGGGCTGAGCGCCGATCAGATTCACGTTCCCCAGTTTGGGTGGACATGACCTGACGTATCTCCAACCTCACCGCTGGCAGGTGGGCATCAACTATCGCCGCTTGACCGCGGACGAGTGGTTGGTGGGAAAGGAGGAGCGCCCGGACTTGTCTCCCAACGGAGGGCCGGTCGTACTCGACATCCACTCGCTCGATCTCACGGCAGCCTACGGGGTCACCGATCGGCTGAGCCTGAGCCTCACGATGCCGTTCTCGACC
>DASSMN010000455.1:0-7384 GCA_035688885.1 Gemmatimonadales bacterium | reverse complement strand
CGTCGAGAAGCTCGGACTGCCGGAATCACTCCGCCGCAACGGAACGGGGCATCCGCGCGGATGCCCCCGTCGAGGTGCGCAGCCAACCCACCCACCGTCCGCTCAGCAGCCCCCCGCGCTTACCACGTTGTCGGACACCGCCCGATACGCCGACACCCGGGCCCACGACGCCGGTGCTCCGGCGCAGACCTGGTAGAAGTCGTAGTCCCCGACCGCCCGGTCGCCGTTGGCATTGAGCTCCGTCGGGCCGGTCGCGCCGGTGTAGCTCGCGGCCTGCGTCAGCAGCTCCGCGCGGTAGTCCGGGATGGATCCGAGCCCGACCTTCGCGTACGCCAGCGTCGCCAGGTGAAGGGCATCGTACGCGGCGAGGGTGAACGCGTCGGCGGTGAGGCCGCTTCTCGCCTCGATGGCGTCGATCAGCGTGGCGTCGTCCTGGAGCAGCTGGTCGCTCAGGCCATAGGTCGGCGCCCGAAACTCCGTGGCGGCCGCAAAGGCAGCTGCCTCGGGATCGCCCACCACCAGCGAGCTCTGCACCATGCCGTCCCCGCCATACCAGCGCACCTGGGAGAAGGCGGGATCGGCGTTGGCCGCATCGAAGATGCCGACGGCGCTCTCCTCGAACGCCGCGAAGTAGACGGCGACGCTCCCAGCGCCGCCTTGAGCCACCGCGGCGTTGATCTCCGACTTGATGGCGGCCAGCTGGGTGGTGAAATCCGTGGTACCCGGCGCGTAGCTGGCCCCGGCAGTCACCGTGCCGCCCGCCGCCGTGAACAGCCGCTCCACGGCATCGTGCAGCCCCTGGTTGCCCGCGTCGGTGCGCCACAGCGGCACCACCGTCTGGATGCCGTCGGCCAGGAGCAGCTTCACCATGGCCACGCCTTCTTCGCCGTCGTCCGGCACCAGGCGGAAAATGTTGTCGCTGGGCAGCGACAGGGACCCGGCCGTGCTCCCCTGGCTCAGGACGATCAGATCGTTCGCATCGGCGAACGACTTGAGCGCGGCGATCTCCGAGCTGGACTGTGGGCCGACGAAGATGTGCACCCCCTCACCCGCGAGGGCGGTGATGCGATCCAGCGCGCGGGCGGGGTCGAGCCCGGTGTCCTGGATCCGCAGGCTGACCCGGGTCGGCGAACCCTGGGCGCTGAGCTGGGCGTTGAGATCGTCGGCGGCGAGCTCGAGCGCGGCTTCACTGGTCTGGCCAAGGGTGCGGCCCGGGCCGGTGAGCGAAAGGAGGGCGCCGACCACCAGCTGGTTCGAGTCGTTGGGACCCGAAGAATCGTCGTTGCCGCAGGCGGCCACACCGAGCACCAGCGTCCCCAGCGCCAACACGAGCTGTCGCCTCACGCAGCCTCCATGGAGTAAAGATGGGATGGGGCCTCAATTTGCCGGCGCGCGGGTTCCGACACCAGCGGGGGTCCGCCGCCAGATCGCAGTCCGCCTCAGCAGGTGCGACCTTGCGCGGGCGTTGAGAGTCGGTACTCTCGACAGGAGTGATCGTCGGTGCACGGGGCCGGCCCCCATGGGGCCGCCCCGGCAGGTCAGAATGGCCGGAGCAGGAATGCGGGTCATGGCGGGGACGTCGAGCATTAGCGGTGTGGTCCGAGACAGCCAGTCCGGGAGGGCCGCGTGAGCCCGGACCGACTGCCGCTCATCTCCGTGGTCGCCCCCTGCCACAACGAGGAGCTCAACCTCGAGCCGCTCTACTGGGCGCTCAGCTCCGCGCTCCGGTCGCCCGAGTGGAGCTACGAGCTGGTGCTGGTGGACGACGGCAGCACCGACGGCACCTGGCCCACCATCAGCCGCATCGCTCGCAATGACTCGAGGGTCCACGGGATCCGCCTGGCGCGGAGCTTCGGTCAGCAGGCGGCCATTCTGGCGGGGCTCAAGCAAGCGCGCGGCGACGCGGTGGTCACCATGGACGCCGACCTCCAGCACCCGCCCGCGCTCATCCCGATCATGGTGCGGCACTGGCTGGCGGGCAAACCGGTCGTCCTGACCCGCCGGACCGACTCGGACGATGTCGGCCGCTTCAAGCGCCTCACCTCGGCGGTGTTCTACCGGATCTTCTCGGCCCTCACCGGTGTGGCCATGCCCGCCGGCACCGGCGAGTTCCGGCTGATCGACCGTCGGGTGGTGGACTACCTGCTCGGGCTCCGCGAAGGGGAGTACTTCCTCCGTGGGCTGATCGGGTGGACCGGGTTCCGGAGCGTCACCGTGCCGTTTCACGCGGCACCGCGCCTGGCCGGCCGAACCAAGTACTCCCTGCGGAAGATGCTGCGACTGGCCGTTTCCGGCGTGACCGCCTTTTCCCTCACCCCGCTCCGCATCGGCACCGTGCTCGGACTCGCCACCGCCTTCCTGGCGTTCGTCGAGCTGGGATACGTCCTGATCCAGGTCGCCCGGGGGCACACGGTGCCCGGGTGGGCGTCCGATGTCGGCGTGACCACCCTCCTGTTCGGCGTGCAGTTCATCCTGCTCGGCCTGATCGGCGAGTACCTGGGACGCGTCTACCTCGCGGCCAAGGCGCGCCCGCCGTTCCTGGTCGAGGCTACCACCGATGGGTCTGCTCAGTTCCGAGCCGGGAGCTCCGACAGGCGGAAGTCCCTGCGGGAGAGGCGGCGGCGGCCCATGTCGCCGTAGAGCTCCGTCGAGTACACGGCATACCCCGCGTTCCGGTACGCCTCTGCGATCTCGGCCGAGCCACGGCCGGCCGACAACCAGCTCGGCAGCTCGATCATGACCGCGACGCGCGCCTGGCCGTGGCGGACATAGGAAATCTCTTCAGCATCGATGGCGAACCGCACCACCGGCTTCACTCCGGTTACGCTGTCGGCCAGCGAGAGCACCTGGTCTTCGGCGTAGGGCTCCGTAAAGCTGCCGATGAACGCCGCCCGCGGCTCGGCGCGCTCCGCGAACTCGCGGGCCAGCCGCTGGTCCAGCGCCACCGCGCGGGCGGTGAGCGCTGCGCTCCGGAGCAAGTTGCCGCTGGTCGTGACCGTGGAGCCCGTCGGCCGGAACGCCCAGTAGTTCACCACGACGAGCAGGAGCAGCGCCGCGTATCGCCACGGCGCACGCAACCGGGCGAGAACGATCCCGACGCCCAGCGCCACGGGAACGGTGGACTGGAAATGGTGGCGGGCGCTGTCGCCGGGGCGGACGAACCAGAACGCCACCGGCAGGGCGGCCCACACCACGAGCGTCGCGGCCAAGGCGTACCGGCCCGTGCGCACCAGCCACACCAGCGCGACCACGAACGCCGGCAGCGTGAGCAACCCGAAGCTCTTGAGCAGCTGCTGCGCATGCTCTCTCGTAAACGCCGGGCCCGACTGGGCGGGGAACTTTCGGGTCCAGCTGGTCGCGTAGGCCAGCGCGCCCGGTGAGGACTGCAGCAGCCCCCGCGCGACCAGGTACAGGACGGCGATCGGCACCGCCTCCATCACCGCGAGCAGCACGACGGTGCGCACCGACCAGCGCCCTCGGTAGAGCAGCAGTCCCCACAGCGCGACCGCGCTCAGATACACGTCCGCCTTGAGCAGAATGGCGGCCGTGAGACAGAGCAGGCAGCCCATGATGGCCGCCGCTCGACCGCGGTCCCCGCCTGCGTCCATCAGCCACCGGTCGAACCACCAGGTGGCCAGCACCATGAACAGCACGGCCGGCAGGGTGGGGAAGCCGTACAGCCCGCCTTGCCAGAACGCCGGCACCACGGTGAGCAACAGCGTTCCGATCAGCGCGGCCGAATCGCCGGCGAGGCGCCGAAACAGGAGGAATAGCGGCACCGGCACGAACACCGCCACGAGGAGGTTGATCAGGTTGAGCGCCGAGGCCGCGGGAGCCGGGCTGCCAAGCGTGCCGGGGAGCAGCCGCGTGATGAGCCAGATGTAGCCGGGGCTGGTATAGTACAGGTACTGGGACAGCGCCTCACTTCGCACCCCGGCGCGAGTCCAGAGCAGCGCGCTGTTGGCCAGGCGCGCGGCGTCGGGTTCGCCGTAGAGCACGCCGAGGCGGGCGGGCAGGTGCACCACGAGCGCGAACAGCATGAGGCCGAGCAGCGGGAGGGCGGTGCGAAAGGCGGGAGGCGCGCGGTGTTCCATGGGCCAGTGATCGTGTATGACGCCCGACTGTGCGGTGATGCCCGCTAGCCGACGGCCGAAAGGTGCAGCAGCCTGCGCGCGTTCCCGGAGTAGAACTTGGTCAGCACGGGCGCCGGCAGCTCCAGCCTGCGGCTGACGTACGCCCACCACCGTGCATAGGCATCCTCGAACTCCGCTTGCTCCCTGCGGAGCGCCGCGGGCGTCAAGTCGGCCTCCGGCGTGACGGTCGAGTTGTCCGTGCCGAACAGGATGCGATCCTGGTAGCCGAGGAAGAACTGCCGGACCCGCTCGACCGGCACCTGCTCGATGTCGGTGAGTCGCGCGGCGACGTCCACGTTGAAGTTGGGAAACGAATCGAGGCACCGGCTCAGCCCGTCGAGGTCATCGGCCATGCTGCCGAAATGCGCGCCGATCACGATCAGGCCGGGGTTCCGCGCCAGCCAGCGGTCCCGCGCGGCGATCACCGTCTCCCACCGCGGCATCTCCGGATGCAGGTAGGGATAGTGATCGGGGTGGCCCCGGAAGTACCGGTAGTTGGGGCTCCGGGGGTCGAGCGGCCGCCAGCCCTCGCGGGGGTCGGCCGTGTGCACCAGGACGGGAATGTGCCGCATGGTCAGGAAGTCCCAGATCGGCTGGAGGCGCGGGTCGTCGATCTGGACATACTGGCCGCTGCGGTCCTGGACCCCGAGGCCGAGATCCTTCCACACCTTGAGCATGACCGCGCCATTGGCAAAATCCGTGCGGAGCTGCGCCACGGTCCGCGCGGCGAAGTCGGGCTGGTCGATCGCGGTGGGATCGAAGGTGGTTGCCAGCAGGAGGCGATCGGGCGCGCCGTGCGCCAGCGCCAGCAGATCGGCCCAGCGCCGGCGCACCAGGCTGTCGGGCTGGTCCATGGAGTAGTTGAGAATGACGGCCCGGGCGTGCCAGCGCTCGAGCATCGGGAGGAGGTAGCCTCGCGCGCCGAAGTAGTGGGTGTGGACGTCGATCTTGTCGAAGGCGTCCTGCCGGAGGCCGGACGCCGGCTGGACGGCCCGGCACGCCAGGAGGCACAGCAATGCAGACGCAATGCGGCGGTGGCCGCGTGATCTCACCGACGGCCTCTTTGACTCACACGCGTGTGGCTCACTCGAGATCGAGCCCGTTCGGATGACATCGACGGAGAGAGTAGCCGGTGTGCCGCGCCTCGGCGGTGAGTGCGGTCACGCCGACGCTCGTCCCGGCTTCCGCCGGCCGTAATCCCCCTGTCATTTCCGCCACCCATCCTGCACCATGGCCATCGCCGCGCTCAAGCCGCTGGAGCTCCGCCTTCGCCGGCTCCTCTTGTCCGGTCAAGGGCCGTTCACCGGCCAGCTCATCACCACCACGGCCGGCGCCCTCCCGCTCGGCCAGACGCCCCGGATCCTCTTCATACGGGCCGAGCGCATCGGCGACGTGCTGGTGAGCGTGCCGGTCATCCGCGCGGTCCGCCGCCGCTATCCTCGTGCCAAGCTCGACCTGCTGCTGAGCAGCGGCAACTACGGGGTTCGCTCCGCGGTGGCGCCCTGGATCGATCGCGTCTGGCGCTACGAGAAGCGGGTGGCGCCCACCATCGGGCTGGTGCGGCAGCTCCGGGGCATCGGCTACGACCTGGTGGTGGATCTCTCGCACGACCCCTCGGTCACCTCGCGCCTGGCTGCCCGCTGGTCGGGCGCTCCGCGCATCCTGGGAGTCCTGCACGAGGAGCCCGCCTATCTCACCCACGCCGTGCCGGCGCTGGACCGTCGCCGGGTGCACATCGTCCGCCGCATCGCCGAGCTGCTGCTGGCCTTCGGGGTGGACCCCGACGCGGAGGATCTCCACCTCGAATACCGCCTCACCGAGATCGAGCGGGAGCTGGCGCGTGCACGACTGCCCCGGCTCACGCGCTCCTATCGGCTGGGCGTGAACGTGTCCGGCCGCGGCCCGGAGAAGCAGTGGGGCCGCGAGAACTTTGCGTCCGCCGTGCGCGACATCCTCCAGCTGGATCCGCGCTTCGAGGCGGTGGTGTGCGGGAGCCCGGAGGACCGGGAGCAGGTCGAGGCCATTGCCGCCGCCACGGGCGCGGGCGTGGTCCCGCCGCTCGGCAGCTTCCACGAGTTCGCCGCGATCATCAATGCGTGCGACCTCCTGCTCACCCCCGACACCTCCACCGTGCACCTGGCCGCGGGCTGGCGCATTCCGTTAGTTGGGTTATTTCATGCAGACCCGGCCATGCTGCCCTGGACGCCGTACGCGACCCCGCACCGGGCGATCGTCCACCAGGGGCCGGCGGCCGAGGTCCCGCCGGTTCGGGTGGTACAGGCGATGGCCGACCTCATCGCCGAGTGCTTCCCATGAGCGGCATCATCGGAGGTTCGAACGCGCGTTCTGATCGTCGAGGACGAGCCCAGAGTGGCGGAGTGCTGGTATCGCGGGTGCGCCGGAAGCTCGACGACGGCCGCACCCGGGCGCTGCTTCACACCATCCGCGGCGTAGGCTACGTGCTGACCGACCGCGAAGCGCCCCATGCGGCGTAGCGCTCTGGATCCCACCAGCCGGCCCCTGGACCGCGACCATTAGCCCGCGCCTCCGGCGGCGGCTGGTCTTGGCCGTGCTCGGCCTCGCGGTGGCGATTCCCCTGGCCCTTCCGGTCGGCCGCCGCCAGCACGTGGGCGACGACTTTCACGTGTTCTGGCAGGCCGGGCGCAACTTCGCCACCGGTCACCCGCTGTATCACGACTCCCTGCCCGGCGCGCGCCCGCTCAAGTATCCGCCCTTCGCGGCGATGGTGTTCACCCCGCTGGCGCTGTTCTCGCTGCCGGTGGCGGGCGTGCTTATGTCGCTGCTCAACCTGGGGCTCTGGGTGGCGGCGCTGTGGCTCACCCGGACGATTCTGCGGCGCACCGGCCCGCCCGGGCGGCAGGACCTGGCGCTCGGCATCGGCTTCCTCCTGAGCGCCCAGTTCTTCCTCGACAACTTCCATCACGTGCAGATGAACGAGGTCACCTTCGTGTTGGCCCTGCTCGGGATCCGGGCCTACCTGGAGGGCCACGACGTCGGCGCGGCTGCCGCGTTCGTCGCCGGCACTGCCCTCAAGATCACGCCGATCTTCTTCGTGGCCTGGCTGGCGATCCGGGGCCGCCGCCGCGCCGTGCTGGCGATGATCCCGCTGGCCATCGCCTCCGTGGCCGTGCCGCTGGTGCTCCGGGGGCCGGCCCGCGGGGTGGACGAGCTGCGCGAGTACTACCACGTCTTCCTGGAGAAGCACCAGGAGGGTGAGATCGAGTCGTACA
>DASSMN010000388.1:0-4818 GCA_035688885.1 Gemmatimonadales bacterium | reverse complement strand
ACGGATGGCCCGACCCGGTCGCCATACTGCGCGACCGGGTCGGGCCATTTTTGTGCGCCTCTCGCGATTCCAAGCCGCGGGTGTATTCTCGTGCGTGCCTTTCCATTGCCCCCGCAGCACCGCCGTCCTGACCGGCCTGGCCGCGCTGGTGGCCTGCGTACCATCCGCGTCGAGGCAGGAGCCTGGGCCGGCCGGCGTCCTCGCCGCCGCGGAGTCCACCTTCGCGCTCGCGCGCGACGCCCGCGATCGGTACGACGTAGCCGCGGCTTCCGGCCATGCCACCGGTGGGCTGGCGCAGCGCGCCAACGAGCAGCGGAGCCACCTCGCCGAGGCGCTGGGCCGAGTGGACTCGAGCTCCCTTGCCGGCGAGGATGCGCGCGCGCTCGGGGTGATGCGCCTGACGCTGGCACGCGACCTGGCCCCGATCGCTGCCGGCGCCGAGACTGCAGCCGCGGCGGACGCCTCACCCGTGAAGTGTCCGCCGGATCCGAGCGGCGGGCTCGACTCGCTCCGCGCGCGGATCTACGCCTGTTACGGCCGGGCCCAATCGCGCCTGCCGGTCGGAGGCGATACGCTCGATCGCCTCACCATCTTCGCACTGCTCGGCGCGACGGACGACTCGGCTCGGCGGAAGCAGCTCTTCCTGGGCCTTCGGCCGGTGTGGCGGAGCATGGACGGTGAGGGCGGCCCGCGCAGTCCCTATCGCAGGCTCATCGCGCTCACCAGTGTGGCGCAGCCGGGCGATTCGGCGGCGGCGGCACAGGCGCGGGCAGCCGGCGTGCCGCCCGATTCGCTCGAGCCGTGGCTGCTGCGCGTGCTCGCCGCCTGGCGGGACGGCACGCCCGACACGCTGATCGAGCCGTGGGACTGGTTTTACCGAAACGGACGCGCCAGCCGCACCCTCAGCCCTCACATTCCCCTGGCCACGCTCGCGGCACTGGACCACGCGGTGTTCGGCT
The DNA here is from genome assembly GCA_035688885.1 of Gemmatimonadales bacterium. Classification (GTDB taxonomy): domain Bacteria; phylum Gemmatimonadota; class Gemmatimonadetes; order Gemmatimonadales; family GWC2-71-9; genus CAVVWJ01. Next base: position 3,859 of record DASSMN010000388.1, on the reverse strand, counting down.
CGCTGGGTGCCGACCTGCGGGCCCTTCGGGTGCATTTCGATCTGGAGCCGCGCGAGGGGAAGGATCCAGTGGCCTTCACCACCTTCGGGGCGCGCGCACCGGTGATCGAGCCCTGGATCTTCGCGACCTATCGCACCGGCGGGCTCGACAACCTGAACGAGCTCCTGCACGAGACCGGGCATGCCGTGCATCTCGCCGCCATCCGGACCCGCCCCGCGTTTCGCGATTGGCCCGACAGCGACCCGTTCACGGAAGCCGTGGCCGACGTGGTGGCGCTCGACGTGTACGAGCCGGCCTGGCAGCAGCGCTGGCTGGGCGACTCGGTACCGCTGGCCGATGGTCTCCGCGGACGGTACGGGGGCATCGTGCTCGACATGGCCTGGGCATTGTTCGAGCGGCACATGCTGCGGGAGCCTTCCGCCGATCCCAATCAGGTGTGGACCGAGCTCACCCGGGACTATCTCAGGATCCGGCCCCATCCCGAGCTCTCGTGGTGGGCCATGCGAGGCCAGCTGGTGGACGCGCCGGGCTACATGATGAACTACGCGGTCGGCGCATTGCTCATCGCGGCCATCCGGGACCGGATCGTGGCACGACACGGTCCGTTTGCCACCGGAGACTCGAGCTGGTACGGCTGGGTGGCGCCGCGGCTCTATCGATTCGGTCTGGAGCGGCGTACGCGCGACGTGGTCGAAGAGTTCCTGGGAGGACGGGTAAACCCGGCGGCGATTCTCAAGGACTTGGGCAGGCGGTAGGCGAAAGGTCGGCAAGAGGTAAGGCCGACGAGCCATTCACGGACGACGTTGTGCAGGCCAGGCGGCGCAGGCATACGGCCGGCGCCTGCCACGAAGGTACCCTATCGCGTCCCGGGCGCGTACACCATCGAGAGCTGCGCCTGCTGGATGAAGACCAGCACGGGATCAGGGCGAGAAACGACGGGGCAAGAGCTCGGCGTGAACTGGGGTCGGGCCATGGTCCTACCCTCCGACTGCGCAGATAGCTGGGATCTTGGGGCTTACTGGGCGGCCGCTCGTCCTGCGGCACGTCCGTACTTCCGCAGGAACCATTCCACGTAATACTCCGGCCACGCGAGGGGCGATCCAGCATCGCGGTACTCCCGATCGACGATGACCAGATCGGCCGCGACGCGGTCGGGCGACAGCTGTGCGGCTACCAGATCACCGAGCCGAGGCGTGAGGTACGCGGCGTACCACGCCGGCCACTCGGAGTCCTCCCCATTGGTGGCGGCGAAGGCCTGATGGTGAGCCGCCCCGACATCGCGAAACAACCGGGCAAGACGAGCGGCGTTGCTGGCTGCGTACATGTCGGAGCTCCCGATACGTGACACAGTCAGAAGTTCGGCTCGGGGGAAAAGGTTCCAGTGAAACGGCGGGGTCGGAGTGGAAGGCACCGGAGAAGGCTGGAAGGCACTGGAGCTGACGGACGAAAGAACGGAGCGTCCAGCTTGCGCTCGAGTTACCGGCGCGCCGTCTGTCCGCCTTCCGCGCCCTCCGCCGCTTCCAGTACTCGCCGCCGCTGTCCCGGTGTCACCATGTCGCGCTGCACGATCTGCCGCACGATGCGGGCGGCGAACGAGTAGCCGCGGGGCTCGGCGACCAGCCACCGGTGCCACTCGAGCTCGTCCAGGGCGCGGGCCAGATCGTCCCACTCCATCTCGAGCGCGCGCGCGAGTACCGCGGGAGAGGCGAGATCACCGAGTACCGATGCCGAGACCAGGACTCGCTGCGCATTGGGACTCAGGCGGCGGAATGCGACGCGGATGGCGGCGACCACCGCATCGGGCAGGTCGCCGGGGAGGCTCTGGTCCAGCGTGCGAAGTGGCTCCGGCCAGGTGCCGGCGATGGTGCCGAGGTCGAGACCGAGCGCGACGGCCCGAAGCAGTGCCACGGCGAGGAGCGGCAGCCCGGCCGAATCGGTCGCTACCCGGCGGACCACCCGGTCGAGGGACACCGGGTCGTACCACGGGAGCATCTCACCGGCCAGGCTGCGGAGCGCGGTGCGGTCCAGCCGCCGGAGCCGCACCGCATCGCCCTCGAGGTCACGTCCGATGCGGCTTCGCAGCTCGTCGAGCTCGGGCCGCTCGGGGTAGGGGCTGCTGGCCAGCACCAGCGTGAGCGGTGCCGAGCGGAGGTCGCGCAGCATCACGCCCAGCGACAGGGCGGAGTCGGGGTCCAGCCACTGCGCGTCGTCCATGGCCAGCACTACCGGCTGCTCCACCGCCGCCGCGCGCACCGTCTCGAGCAGCGCGCGACCGCGGGGCGCGGCGGCGCTCGCGCGCGCGCCCGGAACGCGGTCGGCCCACTGGGGCAGGCGCTGGGCGAACGCCGTGAGCGCGGACGGCGCCGCGGCGCCGACGCCCGGTGCCTCGAGCAGGCCGCCTCGGGCGAGGGCGAGCACGCCGCTCCAGGGGTCGGCCAGGTCGCCTTCCACCGCGCGGCCCGCCGCCACCGGCAGGCCGTCCAGCCGGAGCAGGGCCAGCAGCTCGTCGAGCAGCCGACTCTTGCCGACGCCCGGCTCGCCCTCGAGCAGGAGCAGCATCGATCGGCCGGAGCGGGCGGAGCGGGCGGTGCCCTCGAGCAGGCGCGCGAGCTCCTCGGTCCGGCCGGCGAGCGGCGGGCGGAGCGTGGCGCCGTCGTCCGGACCTTCGGTGGCGCTGGCCCGGCGCAGGCCGCGCTCGCGTCTCACTCGATCGATCATGGCCACCGTTTCCCGCCCAGGCTCGGCGTCGAGCTCCGCCAGGCGCGTCTCGAACCGATCGGCCAGCTCGAGCGCGCCGGCCCGGTCGCCGGCCAGCGCCATGCAGCGGATGACGGTGCGGAACGCGGGCTCGGAGACCGGCTCGATGGCGAGCGCCCGTGCGGCGACGTCGGCCGCGGCCTCCGCGCGCGCCGCGCGGGCCAGCGCGTCGGCCGACCGGAGCAGCACATCGACCCCGCGGCGACGCCAGTGCTCGCGCTCCGTCGCGAGCCAGTCCTCGAACGCGGTGGCGTCCGGCACGCCGAAGCCTTCGAGGAACTCGCCTACCACGAGCTCGGCGGCGGCCGGCCAATCTTCACCGGCCGCCAGATGCTCCAGCCGGTCCACGTCGAGCTCCACGGCACCCGCGGCGAGCCCCACCTGCCCCACGGCCACCTCCACCCCGTCCGCCCCGGCGTGCCGGCGAAGCACTCGCAGCGCCTCGCTCAATGAGTGCCGAGCGGCGGCCTCGTTCCGATCGGCCCACAGCAGCGCGGTCAGCTGGTCACGGCTTCGGGTTTGGCGAGGAGAGCGAGCGAGGTAGACCAGGAGAGCGAGGTGTTTGCGCCAGAGCAGCTCGGGTGGGGCGGGCTCGCCGTCGACGGTGACCTCGACCGGCCCGAGCGTTCGACAGACGATCACCGCTCAGAATCCCGACGACCGAAGGATCCGACAGCTCGAGAGCTCCCACCGGCCGGCCGCGCGCACGAACTCCGCGCGGAACACCGGCGTGCTCGCGCGGGGGCCGCTGGGCTCGCGCCACCGGAGCGGCACGCCGAACTCGATGTAGGCCGACTCGGGGCCGAGCACGGGCGCATGGTCGATGCGTTCGCCGACCACGGCGCGATACTCCCGGAGCACGCGGGCAAGCCGCCGCAGGCGGTCGCCATCGGCGCCCGACTCGGGATGCCACAGGGCCTGGAGCCGGGTGAGATCCCCTGCCTCCACCGCGCCGTAGCACTGCTCGACCCCGACCGCCAGCCGACCTTCGGTCGGGTCGGCGGGCGAGGCCAGCGGCGTCGGCCGAGGCAGGACGGTGAGGCGGATCCAGGCCGTGGCGGCGTCGGCCGTGGCGCTGATTCGAACCGAGCCCGGGGCGCGT
>DASSMN010000446.1:0-3021 GCA_035688885.1 Gemmatimonadales bacterium | reverse complement strand
GAGCCCCACGCCGAGCTGCAGTCGGCGGCGGGCCCCGCCCGACGGGGCGAGCTTCCGGCTCAGCAGCGCTCCATAGGCGAGCGCCAGGAAGACCCCGGCCAGCGAGAGGAAGTAGATCACGTCGCGCAGGTCGAGCACGCCGCGGCCGATGCTGTCGAAGTGCGACAGCACGCCGATGCGCGCGGCGACGGCGGCCAGGCCGGCCGGCAGGCCCACCAGCAGCGGGTTGAGCCCCACCAGAATCAGCACGAACATGACCACCGCGCCCAGGATGAACGAGGTGATCTGGCTCCGGCTCAGGCTGGAGGCCCAGGTGCCCACGCCGGCGAAGCCGGCGGCCAGGAGGCCGGCGCCGATGTACTGCGCGATCACCGTGGGCCAGGGCATGGCGGCGCCCAGCGAGAGCGCCAGCGGAATCGGCAGCGTCAGGGCGAGCGCGATCCAGAGGAACAGCACCGAGGCGAGGAACTTGCCCAGCAGCAGCTCGAGCTCGCTCAGCGGCTGCGCGAGCACCACCTCGATCTGGCCGCCGCGGATGTCTTCCGCCAGGCTGCGCATCGTCACGGCCGGCACGAAGAACAGGAACACCCAGGGCAGCACGTCGAGCATCGGCCGGAGGCTCGCCACCTGCGACAGGTACGCCGAGCGGAAGAACAGGAACCCGTTGAGGGCCAGGAACGCCACCAGCAGGACGTAGCCGGTGGGCAGATCGAACAGCGACTTGAGCTCGCGCCGGGCGATGGTCCAGATGCGCATGCTCAGGCCTCCTGCTCGATGGTGAGCTCGCGGAACAGATCCTCGAGGCTGCCGGCTTCCTGGTGGAGCTCGAACAGCGTCCATCGCTCGGCCTTGGCCAGCTCGAAAATCCGGGGGCGAAGGTCCTCGGCCGTCACGGCCGTCACGGTGACGCGCGCCCGGCCATCGGGCGTCTCGTGCGCATCGATGGACTCGACGCCCGGCAGCACCGCGAGCTTCGCGGCCACGCCGTCGCCGGCCGCCTCCACCGCCACGCGGGACGCGCCCTTCGCCCGTGCCACCAGGGTGTCCATCGGGCCATCGGCCACGATCCGCCCGCGGTTGATGATCAGAAGCCGCGAGCAGGTGAACTGCAGCTCGGGCAGCACATGGGTCGAGAGGAGGACGGTCCGCTCGCGGCCCAGGTCGCCGATGAGCCGGCGGATCTCGACCCGCTGGTTGGGGTCGAGCCCCTCGGTGGGCTCGTCGAGAATGAGCAGGTCGGGCCGGTGCAGGATGGCGGCCGCCAGCCCTACGCGCTGGCGGAAGCCCTTGGACAACTCCCCGATCGGCCGGTGGAACACCGGCTCGAGACCGGTGGCCGCCACCGCTTCGTCGATCGACTGCTGCAGCGTGGTCCCGGCGAGCTCCCGCAGGCGCCCCACGAAGTCGAGGTACTCGGACACCAGCATCTCGGCGTAGAGCGGGTTGTTCTCGGGCAGGTAGCCGATGCGCCGCTTGGCGTCGCGGCCGGCCTGGTCGAGCGGCACGCCGTCCAGTCGGATGCTGCCGGTGTCGGGTTCGATGAATTGGGTGATCATGCGCATGGTGGTGGACTTCCCGGCGCCGTTGGGCCCGAGAAAGCCCACCACCTGTCCGCGATCCACCTGGAAGGAAACCTGGTCGACGGCGGCGATCCCGCCGAAGCGCTTCGACACCCCGTCAAGGGCGAGTAGGGACATAGGACGGCAGTTGTGAGGTTAGCCGGTGAGGACATTGTGTCCCGCACCGGTGGTTCAATAGGAGACACCCGCCCTGATGCACGGGATGTCGGGATAGTCGCGGACCGGTCAGCGGTCGCGGAGCCGCACGTGGGTGATCTCGTCCACGGCCCGCATAACGGCCTGAAATCCTTTGATATCACGGCCCTGGACCCGCCCGTGGATCTCGTCCTCCAGGCTTCGGAGGAGCCGGGTGATCCGGGTCGCCAGCTCGCTGCCCCGCTCGGTAATGTGCACCAGGAACGACCGGCGGTCGTCCGGATTGATCGTGCGCCGGACGTAGCCGGCCGTCTCGAGGCGGTCGAGCAGGCTGGTAAAGGTAGACTGCTTGATGCCGAACACCCGGACCAGGTCCCGGATCGACGCCGGCGAGTAGCTCCGCAGGTAGGTCAGCACGTGGCCCTCGAGCGGGCTCAGGCCGAGCTCCCGGGTGCGGCCCTCAAGGTACACCGAGATCTGCCGTGAGGCCTTGTGCAGCGGGGACAGGAAGTCGAGCGCCATGCGGGCTCCGGTGAGGGGCGATTACTACGATCTCGGAATATACGCCGCCCCGGTCGGGGCCAGGGAGGGTTGACGGCGAGCCGGCCCGGTCCCATACTTGGCGACGATGCTACGATATCGTAATAACGATCGCACGGAGGAATTCATGAGCGCGATGGCGACCGAACACACGGGCGGAATCGAGTCGATCCGCTATCAGGCGGGCCTGGTGCACCAGATCGTGCGGCGCAACGTCGACGGCATCACCCACGAGGAGAGTCTGCTCCAGCCCGAGCCCGGCGGCAACTGCCTCAACTGGGTGGTGGGCCATCTGGTGTGGGCCTACGCCGGCGCCCTGCCGCTGGTGCGGCAGACGCCCGCCGTGGACAAGGAGCGGCTGGCCCAGTACGCGCGGGGCGGCCCGCCGCTCACCGACGCGGAGCGCGCCGTGAGGTTCGACGAGCTGCTCGCCGCGTGGGATGAGTCGAGCCGCCGCATGGACCGGGGGCTGGCCGACTTCCCCACCGACACACTGGGACAGCCGGCGCCCGGGAGCCCCACCGGCAACCCCAATGAGACGGTCGGGTCGCTGCTGGCCACGATCATGTTTCACCAGGCCTATCATACCGGGCAGACAGCGGTGCTGCGGCGATTGATCGGAAAGTCGGGGGCCATCAAGTAACAGTCTGCATCGCCGGATTGCGAGGCGGGGCTGTCGGGGTGAAACTAGCCTCAACCCTGTCATTCCGGTCATCAAACAAGCGCTGACCGAAGGAGCGGCTGATGAGTGGCGTACGCGTGCTGG
>DASSMN010000443.1:0-5815 GCA_035688885.1 Gemmatimonadales bacterium | reverse complement strand
CCTCCGGGCCGCTGCGGAACGCTCTGGTACGGAGCCCGCGCAAACGGCCGCGCGGTCTCCTCCCCGGCGCGTTCCGACGCGCCCCTTCGGGGGCCATCCCGCTCGGCCGTCTCGGCCGTTCCCTTCCTTGCCGGCACGGCCCGCATCGGCCTTGCCGGTCCGCCTTCCGCGGCTGCTCCTCGCGCTGCTAGAACGCGCTCTGCTCCTTCCGCGGAAAGCTCCTTTACGAATTGCAGGCCGATCCGCACCGTCCGCCCTTCGCCAGTGCAGCGGAACCCGCTCTCGTTCACGTCGGGCGGGAGGACGGTGAGGCCCATGCGCATGGCTTCCGCCACATACGCGAACGGGTGATAGAACCCGCCGCCGTTGGCCAGCACCGCGGCCATGAACTCGGCCGGATAATGCGCGCGCAGGTAACAGGAGTGTTGGGCCACTTGGATGTAGGACGCCGAGTGGCCCTTGCAGAAGCTGTAGCCGGCGAACGACATGATCATGGCCCAGACCCGCTTGGTGGTCTCGGGGTCGCGGCCCAGCGCCAGCGCGCCGGTGAAGAACTCCTCGGCGTAGCCGGCCAGCGCCTTGGCCGGCCGCTTCTTGGAGAGCGATTTCCGGAGCCCGTCGGCGGTGGCGAGCGACATGCCCGCGAACGTGTGGCAGACGTTCACCACGTCCTCCTGGTACACCATGATGCCGAAGGTGTCCGCCAGCGTGTCGCGCAGCACCGGGTCGAGCGGCTCGTACGGCGCGCCGTGCAGCCGCTCGAGGTAGACCTTGATGTAGCGGTTGGACGCCGGCCGGATGATGCTGGTGTTGAGCACCAGCAGCTCGAAGGTGTCGGCCCGGCTCTTGGCGCAGAGGATGCGCGACGCGGGTGACTCGGTGTAGAACACGCCCATGGTCTGGCCGGTGCGGAACAGCGCCCTGGTGGGCTCGTCGTCGCCGGGGTCGGAGGAGGTGTAATCGATGTGGCGGCCGGTGTGCACGCCCACCGCGGCGATCGCGTCGCGGATCACGGCCAGCGAGCGGTTGCCGAGCAGATCGATCTTGACCAGCCCCGCGTCTTCCGCGCCGTCCTTCTCGAACTGGATGACCGGGACGACGGGCGCCCCGTCGGGAAACCGGGCCTCGTCCACGGCGAGCGTCTTGACCGCCGGCTCGGTCGGCACGTAATCGGTGAGCGCGGTGGGCACGATGACCACGCCGCCGGGGTGCAGCGAGAGGTGCCGCGGCATGCCCACCAGCGGCGCCGCCATGCGGGCGAACTCCTGCCAGCTCGGCGGCAGATCGAGCGCCTTGAAGTTGGGATGGGTGGCGAGGGTCTCCTCGAGCGGCAGGTCCTCGAACACGGGAATCCGGCGGGTGACCTCGCGGATCTCGCCGTTGGGGCGGCCGTGCACCTTGGCCACCTCGCGCAGCGCGCCACGCAGCCGGAAGCAGTTGTGGTTGGCCACCATCGCAGCCTGCGGATGGGGATAGCGCCGGAACACGTAGCCCAGCACCTTGTCGCGCTCGTCCCAGGGAAAGTCGAGATCGATGTCGGGCGGGTCCTTGCGCTCGGGATTGAGGAACCGCTCGAACAGGAGCCCGGCGCCGAGCGGCTCGACGTGGGTGATGCCGAGACAGTAGCTCACCACCGAGTTGGCCACCGAGCCCCGGCCGCAGTGAGTGGGGCCGTGCTCCACGATATCCCGCACCACCAGGAAGTAATCGGCGAAGCCCTTGGCGCCGATGATGGCGAGCTCGTGCTCGAGCCGGGCTCGCGTCACCGGGGCGACCGTACCGTAGCGCCGTTCGGCGCCGGCGTAGGCGAGCGCGCGGAGCGCCTGGAGCGCGTCGGCCGCATCGGCAAAGCGCGGCGCCACGACGCGCCCGACCGGAATGCGATAGCGACAGCGCTCGGCGATCTCGGCGGCCGCCTGCAGGGCCTCGGGGCAGTCGGGGAACTGGCGTGCGAGGTCGTCGGCGGGGCGAAGCCAGGCGTCGCGGGGAGCGAGACGGTCGGCCCGGGTCCCCACGAAGCGGGTAGGGACGGCAGGGCGGTCGGATGGATGGTCGGCCTGGCTCATATCGACCATCGGGTGGTCGGGTTCGGTCAGGGCCGACACCGTCGTGTTGAGATGGATCGCGCGCAGCAGCCGATGGCGCTGCCAGTCCTCGGGGTGCGCCATGACGGTGGCATTGGTGACGACGGACGGGAGCCCGAGCCGACGGGCCGCTGCGAGCACCGCATGCCGCGCCTTGCCCGGCACCAGCTCGGCGTAGAGATCCCGCGGGCCGCTCAGCCGGAGCACGCGCTCGAGGAACGCGGGGTCCCGGGAGAGCAGGATCAGGCCGTCGCGGTCGCAGGCGAGGCCCGTGGAAAGACGGAAGGACGGAAGGACGGAAGGACGGAAGGACCTGCCGGTATGGCCCGGTTCCGCTAACCGTGAACCGCGAAGTACGCAGGTCCTTCCGTCCTTCCGTCCTTCCGTCCTTCCGCCGTCCTCGGCACCGCTCCAATGGATCCGGGTGATCGTTCGGCAGAGCGCCGCCCAGCCGCGTTGGTCGGCGGCCAAGGCCACCGTCTCTTCATCGCCGGCGACGAGGTGCGCACCCAGGATGGGGCGCACGCCCGCCGCCTCGGCCGCGCGCTGGAATTCCACCGCGCCGTAGACGCCATTCGTGTCGGTGCAGGCCAGGGCGCCGAAGCCTCGCGCGACCGCGGCCTGGGCAAGGACCTGGGGACTCGAGACGCCAATGCCGAAGGAGAAATGGGTGTGGAGGTGGAGGTGGACCACGGCGGGGGCGGCTCCGGCTTCGGGATTTGTTCGGTACTTCCAGTCCGAATGTACCCGCAGGGAGGAGGGCGTCAAGCGGCTTGCAGAATGCTCGGCTGCTCCGATCGTGGCCCCGGCTCACGCGTCGCCGGTGGTCTGCTGGAACCCAAAGTCGGAGCCGGGGTTATCGGAGCGCCATCGGACGGTACGGCGGGTGCGCCACGATCCTTGCGATGCTCTGGGCCGCCCATGATCGAGCACCTCGTGACCCGATTCGAGGCCGCACGCCTCGATCTCCACCAGCGCGAGCTGCGCCGGCGGGAGGAAGCGGCCATCATCCGGCTGGGGGAAAGGACCTTGGCCGAAGGCGGCGCTCGGAGCGGCCGCCTGGCGTCGCTCGCGTCCGACGCTGCCGCCATCCGGCGGCGTCTCGATGCCATCACCGTAGAGCAGGGGGGCACGGCAGCGGCGGCGCGGGAGCGCCGCGGCGCGCTGGAGGAGCGCCTGGCCCAGATCCATCTCACGGCCGGACGCCTGGCGCTCGCGATGCCGCCCACGGGAGCGGAAAGCGACGTGCTGGCGATCCGCGCGGAGATGGCGGATTCGGCGCACGAGCGGGATCGGCTGCGCGGAGAAGGGCGTCGGCAGGCCGACGAGACCTGGAACCGGATCCACGAGTGGGTCGCGCCCCGCGGACCGGCGCTGGGCACGCTCGCGGTGAGCTGGCTGATCGCACACCGCTATGCGGTCTCGCACACCGGCGGGATCCTGGCGTCGTTCGGTCTCAGCGCTACCCGGAAGGGGTCGCACCTGGTGAGCCTGCCGGTGGACACCGCGCTGGTGCACTACGGGCTGTCGTTCGCGGTCGCGCTGGTCTGTGCCTACGCGGCGCACCGTCTGGTGCTCCGCGTGCGTGACGCCGTTGACGCGGTGCGGGCGCGCGCGCTCGAGGCGCAGCGCGAGGCGACCCAGGCCCGCGAGGCCGCCACGGCCGGTCGCCGGGAAACGCGAGCGCCCCGGGCGACCGGGCGAGCGCGATAGGCGAAGCCCTGCAGGTGGTCGGGCACAACAACCAGGGGACATGCCCGCGCATGTCCCCTTGATCATTTTCGGCCCTGCCGCTCGGGTCCCCAACGAAGTGCCGGATCTCCTGCCAGTCGGGTTCCCGCTCGGTCGAGCCTCGCGTCAGGTGGCGGCCCGTGTTTTCGGTTCCGCCTTCCGTCCCGCCATCCGTTTCGCTGTCCTGGCCCACATCGGATCGCGGGCGAGCACCCGGCGATACACGGGGCACGATGGCACATGCGCCCCCGGCAAGTAGCCGATGCTCATCAGAAACTCGCCCACGATCTCGCCGCCGGTGAATCGGAAGGTGTGCTTGAACAGCTTGACCCACTCCTCCTTAGGCCGTGGATGGTGCGCCGCGAGCCACCCGGCGAACGACCCGTGGGTATCGCGCAGCTGCAGCAGGATCCCCGCGTTGGCGATGGCCGCGTCCACCTTGAGGCGGTTGCGGATGATACCGGCGTCGGCCAGGAGACGGCGCCGGTCCCGCGCGCGATAGGCGGCCACGGTTTCGGGATCAAACCCGTCGTACGCGCGGCGAAACGCGTCGCGCTTCTTCAGGATGGTCAGCCAGGAGAGCCCGGCCTGGTTGATCTCGAGCACCAGGCGCTCGAACAGAGCCGGGTCGTCACTGAGGGGGAAACCGTATTCGGTGTCGTGATAGGGCCCGTGCCATTCGTGGCCCGGGGCGACGTCGCAGTAGCTCGTTCCCATGAGTCCGCCCGGCTTCGGATGTGGTTCGACGAGGTCGAGAAGGTGACGCGCGAGCGGCTCGACCGACGATCGAGGGAGTCGTGGCGCCGGCGGGTTACTCGTCCTTGAGCCGGTAACCGACCCCAGGCTCGGTCAGGAGCAGCCTGGGCCGGGCCGGGTCCGCCTCGATCTTCTGTCGGAGCTGGGCCAGGTACACCCGCACGTAATGTGACTGATTCACGTAGTTCATGCCCCACACCTCTTTGAGCAGCTGCCTGTGGGTCAGCACCGAGGCCGCCGATCCAGTTCTCCGCGCTCATGGGGTTCGGTCCTCGCCGGGGGCGCCGTCGCGCCCCAGGCCCTGGCACGCTCGGATGTAGGCGAGCATGAGGCCAAAGAAGGCGACGGTCCCGAGGACATAGAGCAGATCGATCATCGCTCGTTTCTCCAGTCCGGTCGTGCGTCCGAGAGCTGGAGTAACCATGAAGAACGGCGCGTCAGGATGGGGTTTTGATCCAGTCTCGGGGCATCAGGAAATCGTCAAGAACGCCTGCTGGGGCGCCGGCGAGCGGCCGGTATATCGTTCAAGGGCCAGCCTGTACCCATCTATCCACCGGACGAGGAAAGCGACTGGATGCGCGCAGCGATCTACGGCGGGGCCGGCGGCCCCGAGGTCATCAGCATCGGTGAGGTGCCCAAGCCCGAGGTCCGTCCCGGGCACATCCGGGTTCGGGTGCATGCGGCGGGGCTCAACCGCGCGGACCTCGCCCAGCGCCGGGGACACTACGCAGCCCCACCGGGCTGGCCGGCCGATATTCCGGGTCTCGAGTACGCCGGCGAGGTGGAAGCGGTGCGAGACGTCACCCGGTGGAAGATTGGGGATCGGGTGATGGGCCTGGTGGGCGGGGGCGCGCAGGCGGAGCTGGTGGCCGTTCATGCGGACGAAGCGCTGGCCATTCCGGCCAACCTGTCGTTCGCCGAGGCCGCCGCGATTCCGGAGGCGTTCCTGACCGCCTATGACGCGCTGGTGACGCGCGGGCGGCTGAGCGCGGGCGAGCGGGTGCTGATCCATGCGGTGGGAAGCGGCGTGGGCACGGCCGCGGCGCAGATCGCCCGGCACCTCGGCGCCACCGTGCTCGGCACCTCACGCAGCCCGGACAAGCTGGCCCGCGCGCTGGTATACGGGCTGGACCATGGCATCGACACGTCGCGCGGCGGGTTTCGCGAGGCGGTCGGCGATCCGGTGCACGTGGTCATCGACGCGCTGGGCGGGCCCGCCTTTGCCGACAACCTGGCCGTGCTGG
>DASSMN010000140.1:0-2189 GCA_035688885.1 Gemmatimonadales bacterium | reverse complement strand
CGGCCTGATTCGCCTCGGTGATCAGGCCGACCGCACCCGTGGGCACGTCTGCCTTGCGTCGCACCGCTTCGGCGAGCGGCACCTGGTAGGCGGGCCCGATCGGGATTTCCGCCTGCGCGGTGTTGCCACCGCTGGACACGTCGATCAGGTCCGCACCCGCGGCCTTGAGCGCCTGTGCCAGCACAACGCTGTCGTCGGCAGTCCAGCCGTTGTCGACCCAGTCGGTGCCCGAGATGCGCACGAACACGGGCACGTCCGGGCCGACCGCTGCCCTCACGGCGGCGGTGACCTCGACGGGGACGGCGATGCGTTCTTCGATGCTGCCCTCGTTCGTGAGCGGCGAGTAGTACTCGTGGAGCAGGTAGCCGTGGGCCGCGTGGATTTCGAGCACCTCGAAACCGGCCTCGACGGCCCTGAGCGCTCCATCGACGAACGCCTTGACGATCGCGTTGTGGCTCGTGAGCTTCTCCGGCTGGTTGCCACCGGGGAACGGCTCGGTGGTCGGCGCGACCGGCACCCAGTCACCGATCGCCTTCCGTCCCGCGTGCGCGAGCTGAATGCCGGGGACCGCCCCGTGCTCCTTGATGAACGCGGTGATCCGCTTCCAGGCCTCGACCTGTTCGTCGTTCCAGATGCCGACGTCCTGCGGCGAGATCCGGCCACGCGGCTCGACCGCCGTGGCCTCGGCGATCACCAGTCCGGCGCCGCCGACCGCGCGGCTGCCGAGGTGCACGAGGTGCCAGTCGTTCGGCACGCCGTCGGTTGCCGAGTACTGGCACATCGGGCTCACCGCGATGCGGTTGGGCAACGTGACGGAGCGCAGCTGTAGCGGGGAGAAGAGCAAGCTCACGGGAGGGCTCCTTGAACGTTCGTATGCCTACGAACTGTTCAAGGGACCTCTGTCCGCGTGTTGTTCCCTGATGTGAGGTTTCTCAGTCACTGGGCGGTGACGCAGCGGAGCGACCCGATCACCGGTCAGCCCAGGTAGCGGACCTGCTTCGCCTTGCCCTCCAGGACCTCGTCGCGGGCCTGGCCGATCTCGGCACGATGTGAGACCTCGGGCACACCGACCTCCCACCAGGCCCCGGCCTCGGTCCACGACGACGGGTGCGTGCGGATCACGACGACGGCGGGCCGGCGTTCGGCCACCGCCACCTCGCGGGCCTTGCGGTAGGCACCTTCCAGGTCACCCAGCGAGTCGACGGCGAACACGGCACAGCCCATCGCGGCCGCGTGGCCGGCGAAGTCCGTGCGCGGAGGTTCGGGAAGCTCGGTGCGGCAGTCGGCGTAGAGGTTGTTGAAGCCCGTCCCGCCCTGGCCGGTCTGCAGGCGGTGGATCACGGCGTAGCCGTCGTTGTCGCAGACGACGGCGACGAAGCCGTGGCCCGCGAACGCCGCCGAGAAGAGTTCGGAGTTCAGCATCAGGTACGAGCCGTCGCCCAGCAGGGTGGTGACCACGCCGTCGGTGTGGGCGATCGCGGCTCCCCAGGCGCCGGCCAGTTCGTAGCCCATGCAGGAGAAGCCGTACTCGACGTCCATTGTGGACTCGCCGGTGGCTCGCCAGCCGCCGATCAGCTCACCGGGCATGCCGCCGGATGCCGTCAGCACGTAGTCGGTCGGGCCGCTCACGTCGTTGACGACGCCTACGACCTGGGCGTACGTGGGTAGGCCCTGGGCAGGCTCGCGCAGTGCGGTGATGTGCCGGTCCCACTTCGCGCGTTCGGTCTGGGCGCGGCGTGACCAGTCGGCCGGGGCTCGCCAGGAGGCCAGCGCGTCCGTCAGCTCGCGCAGGCCCTCGTCGGCGTCCGCGACCAGGGCGAACGAGCCGTGCTTCACGGCGTCGAACCGGGCGGCGTTCAGCGAGATCATCCGCACGTCGGGCGAGAAGACGGTCCAGGACGCCGTGGTGAAGTCCTGCAGACGGGTGCCCACCGCGATCACCAGGTCGGCTTCTCCGGCCAGGACGTTCGCCGACGTCGAGCCGGTGATGCCCAGCGGACCGGCGTGCAGCGGGTGCTCGTGCGGGACCAGGGTGCGGCCGGCGGTGGTCTCGGTGATCGGGATGCCGTGCTGTTCGGCGAACCGCAGGACGCGGCCGGCGGCACCGGAGTAGCGGACGCCGCCGCCCAGGACCAGCAACGGGCGGGAAGCCGACCGGATCGCGCGAGTGGCCTCGGCCAGGGCCTGGA
>DASSMN010000120.1:0-9594 GCA_035688885.1 Gemmatimonadales bacterium | reverse complement strand
CCGAGCACCCGGAGCTCGGATCCCGCGCTGTGGACGAAACAGCCATCCATGGGCTCGGCTGGTAGGTCGTCGACCACCCGAGCCCAAACCTGCCGATCCTGGAGCTGGGCGTAATACGCTCGGGGCGGTTGGTCGCCGGAGGGTGACGGCGAATCGGCCTGAGAAGCGTCGAGTAGCGCGGTCAGGCGATCTGCGCTGAGCGGAAGCGTGAGCACCCCAGCGTCCCACAGCAGGAAGGCGTGATGCACCAGGGCCACCAGCTGGTCCATTCCCTCGCCCAGTCCCTCTTCGGGGCGAAGATCGTGCAGCAGCGCAACCACCTCGGGAACGAGGAGGAAGGCATCCCGATCGGCGGGATCATGCCCGCCTCGCTCCAGAGCGGTCCGGACCCGGGGAAAGACCGTCTCAGCGGTGCTGGCGAACACCAGGTCGAAGGGCGTGGGGCGGGCGGCGGCCATGGTGGGAAGATATTACAGGAAGCCGCCCACCACCGTCCGGAAGGTCTCGTGGGCTTCCACGTAGGGCACGTGGCCGCAGCGGGGGACCGGGTGGAATTCGGCTCCGAGCAGCTCCGCCGCCGTTCGCGCGGCGTCGATCGGAATGGGGTCCGCCTCCCCGTGTAGCACCAGCGAGGGAATGCCGGCCAGTTCGGGCAGACGGGGCCGGAGGTCATAGTTCCCCAGACTGTGCCAGACTTCCTGCTGGGTGCGACCCACGACCCGGAACGGGGTGAGGTCGCGCGCGCGGGAAGGGTCGAAGAAGTACGGCGCGACCGAGAGCTCGAAAATGCGCTGCTGGAAGGCGGCGGGATCACGCTCGCGCAGGCCGCTCTCCCGCAGTGCGCGCCGCTCCTCCTGAAAGGCGGGATCGAGATTCCGGTGGGAGAAGACGGTTTCGAAGCGTTCCCGCGCCTCGCGCCAGGTCGGCGCCGGAGAAACCAGCGCCAGCCGGCCTAGGCGCTCGGGATGCTCCAGCCCGTACAGCAGGGCCAGGAGCGCGCCCCAGGAATAGCCGACCAGGGTCAGCCGTTCGATTGCCCAGTGATGCCGCAGGGCCTCCAGGTCGGCCACCTGTTCGGTCCATCCTACCGGGACGTCTCTCGGGACCGGTGAGCGGCCGCCGCCTCGCTGATCGTAGTAGAGGAGCTCGCGTCCGTTGGCGAGGGCATCGAACCCGGGCCGGAGGTACTCGTGGTCCGCGCCCGGTCCGCCGTGGAGCACCACGACCGGTCGGCCGGCGCCGACCCGGCGAACGAACAGCTCGGCGCCCGGTACCCGGACGATCTCGGCCCGGCTCACGGGATCAGAGCAGCACCGCCAGCGCGTCGGCGACCTTCCGGACCTCCGCCTCCTCCTCGGCCGTGAAGGGGTCGGGGACGTCGCTGTCGATGTCGATCTGCCCCAGGATGGTCGGACCGCGGCGGATCAGCACCACCAGCTCGGAGCGCGTCCAGGCGTTGCAGGCGATGTAGTTGGAGATGGCCCGCACGTCGGGCACGTTCTGGTCCTGCCCGGTGGCCACCGCCGTGCCGCACACCCCATGGCCCACCGCGATCCGGGTGTGCTCGGTCTCGCGCCCCGCATGGGCCTCGAGCACCAGCTCCTCGCCCTGCAGCATGTACAGGTACACCGACGTGTAGGGAGCACCGGCCGCTCGGATCCGCTCGGCCGCGAGCCTGAGCAGCTCGATTCGGCCGACGTCCCGCGCGAACGCGCCGCGCAGGGCGGCCACGACACGATCCGCATCGAGGACCGCCACCTCAGCCTCCCCGCTCGCCGAGCACGGCCTGAAGGGTGGTGAGCTGATTGCCCCGCCGCACGACGACGCTGACCGTGTCGCCCGGATGATGGCTGCGGAGCGCCTGGGCCATCGCCTCCAGGTCGGGCACGCTGGTCTCGCCGATCCTGGTGATGATGTCGTCGCCCCGGAGGCCGGCCCTTTCCGCCGGACTGCCCGCGCGTACGCCCAGCAGCCGCACGCCGCCAGGATTGTCGGTCATGTCGGGCACCGTGCCGAGGTACGCACCGTAGCCGGGCACGGGCGGGCCGGTGGCCCCGATCGCCGACATCTGGGTGGCCGCCGGCATGAGGGTCAGCGGATGGGGGCGGTTGGCCAGCGCCGTCACCAGTCCGGTAACGAACGTGGCCACCTGCCCGAACCCTTCGACGTTGATCTTCTGCCAGTCGTCCGTGGTCCGGTGGTAGTCTTCGTGCAGGTCGGTGAAGAAGTGCAGCACCGGCCGTCCCGCCGCGTAGAACGACGACTGATCGCTCGGTCCGTAGCCATCGCCCTGCGCCTTGAGATCGAATCCGGCATACCAGTTGAGCGAGTCGAGCAGCTTGGGGAACTCCTGGGCGCTGCGCGAGCCGTACACGATCAGTCGCTTCTGTCTGAGCCGACCGACCATGTCGAGGTTGATCATCGCCAGGGTGGTGGACAACGGATACACCGGCTGCTTCACGTAATAGGCCGAGCCCAGGAGGCCGAGCTCTTCGCCGCTGAACGCGATGAACACCACCGTTCGCGCCGGCGGCGAGGCCGCCAGCCGCTGGGCGATGTCGATCAGCATCGCCACGCCCGAGGCGTTGTCGTCGGCCCCGTTGTGGACCTTGCCGTTGCTGTCCGGATCGAGACTGCCGAACCCACCCAGCCCCAGGTGATCGTAGTGCGCGCCCACGATGAGGGCCTCGTTCCGAAGCACCGGGTCGTGTCCCGGCAACACGCCGATCACGTTCCGTCCGGTGAGGCCGCCGACATGCGCGATCTGGGCGGTCGGCGCGTCGCGCGAGATGGGAAACACCTGGAACCACCCGCCGGCCGATTGCTGCAGCCCGACGGCCTGAAACCGCCGGGCAAGGTAGGCCGCGGCGGTGTCGGCGCCGGGGCTGCCCGTCATGCGGCCGGCCAGGCGATCATCGCTCAGGAAGCGGATGTCATCGATCGGCAGCACCGGAGGCGGCAGCGGACGTACCACCTCGTGCGTGGCCGTCCCCATCTGCTGGGCTTCGAGGCTGACGGTGAGAGCCACCAGAGCGGCAAGGCCGGAAAACAGGCGGCGGGCGGACATACGTACCAAGAATATTACGCCGAGCTCAGCGCGGCACGAAGTCGGTATCGGGCGCAAGGCGCCGCACGAACGCGGCCAGGAGGCGTGCCGTCCGGTCGAGGTCCTCGAGAACGATCATCTCGTTGGGGCTGTGCATGTAGCGATTCGGAACGGAGACCAGCGCCGTGGCCACGCCGCGGTGGGCATTGAAGACCGCCTCGGCGTCGGTGTGGGTATCCCGCGCGGCGGCTTCGATCGTGTAGGGGATGCGCTCCGCTTCGGCGGCCGAGGCCAGCCGCTCGAACACCAGCTCGCTCACGGACGCTCCGCGGGACAGCACCGGGCCGCCCCCCAGCCGGTAGTCCCCGTGCTTGCGCTTGTCGAGACCGGGGTAGTCGGTCGCGTGGGTCACGTCGATCACGATGGCCACGTCGGGCTCGAGCACGGCCGCCGAGGTCCGGGCCCCTCCCCCGGTGGAGGCGATCTCCTCGCGGGTGGTGGCCACCGCCGTCACGGCCGCCGCCGGAGGCGGATCGGCGGCCAGCAGTCGGAGCGCCTCCAGCACCACGAACGCCCCGATGCGGTTATCGATGCTCCGGCTCACCAGCCGGCCGTTGGGGAACTCGAGCACGCCGGCCGCGAGCACGCCCGGGTCGCCGATCCGGAGCTGCTGTTCCGCCTCCGCGCGGCTGGTAGCGCCGATGTCGATCCACAAATCCTCGACTTTGGAGACCTTCTCCCGGTCGTCTTTGTCCATCAGGTGAATGGCTTTCTTGCCGACCACGCCGACCAGGGCCCCCTGCCGGCCCAGCAGCCGCACCCGCTGGCCCACGAACACCTGATGGTCCCATCCGCCGATGGTGTCGAAGCTGACGTATCCCTCATCATCGATGTGGGTGACCATGACACCGATCTCATCGATGTGGCCGGCGAACATGACTCGGGGGCGGCCCTGCCCATTGAGGGTGGCGAACGAGTTGCCGGCGACATCGGCCCGCACATCGTCCGCGAACCGCTGCGCTTCGGCGCGCCACACCCGCGCCGGCGCGGCCTCGAAGGCGGAGGGCCCCGGCGTGTCGAGCAGGGTCTTCAGGAAGGCGAGCGATTCGGGTGTCATGGGCATGGGCGCTGTAAGGAGGGACAAAGGTCGCGGCGGGGCACCCCGTTGTCTACCCCTCGGTGGGGTGCAGGGTCAACTCGAGGAATTCGGCGCCTGGAATCGGATTGTGCCGATAGGGGCCGATGGGGTGAAAGCCCAGGGAGTCATACAGCGTGCGCGCGCTGGCCATGGTCGCCAAGGTGTCCAGCCGCATGGCCGCATACCCTGCCGAACGGGCATCCGCAATCACCGCCTCGGCAAGCCGCCGCCCCAGGCCGGTGCCCCGGAACGACGGTCGGACGTACAGGCGTTTCATTTCGCACAATCCGGGAGACAGCCGCCGCAGCGCTACGCAGCCGGCCGGTGCTTCGAGCACCCGCGCCAGCAGCAGCCGTCCCGATGGAGGCGCGTAGGCACCCGGCAGGCCGGCCAGCTCCTCGGCGAAACCCTGAAAACAGAGATCGATGCTCAGCGAGGCCGCATACTCCTCAAACAGCTCACGGATCTCGGAGAGCTCAGGATCCGCGGACACCTGCTGAATCGCGATGGACATCAGCGGGCGTGCCACCGCTGGAGGCCTTGAAGCTCCTCGCCCCGGATGGCCGCGGCAATTCGCGCGGCGCCATCCACCAGCCTGGGACCCGGACGCGAGCTGTACGCGTTTCCGTCCAGCAGCCACACCGGGGTCGAACCGAGCAAACGAGCGGCGTCGGGGCTGCCGAGCCCGTCGAGCTCCTTCCGTGCCCGCGCGACATCGAAGCCGCACAGCATGATCACGACGAGCTCCGGCTCGAGGCCCATGACAGCCGTCCACGAAGAGCATGCCGAGTGGGCGCCGGGTTCAGCGCCCACATCCAACCCGCCGGCCGCGGCGACCAGCTCCGGCACCCAATGGCCTGCCAGGTAGAGCGGCTCCAGCCACTCGATGCAGACGATGCGGCGGCGCGCCTGACCCGGCGCCGCCAGACGATCGAGCCGGCCCTCCAGCTCGGTCGCGAGGGTCTCCCCTGCGGCGGTGCGGTCCAGGGCCCGCGCTACCCGACGGATGTCGTCCAGCACGCCGGCCAGCGTCCGGCCGGTCAGGCTGAGGATGGCGGGCGGACGGGGCAAGGCGTCGGCCAGGCGATGGACCACGCCATCGGCCACCGCGCAGACCTCGCACAGGTCCTGGGTGATGATCAGGTCGGGATCCAGCCGGGCCAGTGCCTTGGCGTCGACCTGGATCACCGGTCGCCCCGTCTGGCGCAGCCGGCGCACCTCCGTGTCGATGGCGGCGCCCGGCAGAGAGGGATCCAGCGGAGTGGAGGTGAGCCGGGGCAGTCGGCTCACCCAGGCGGGATAGTCGCATTCGTGCGAGACGCCCGCCAGCAGGGAGCCGGCCCCGAGCGCCGCGACGATCTCGGTCGCGCCCGGCAGCAGGGTCACGACCCGCATCGGTGCGCGCTCCGGTCAGGAGGTCAGCGGCGGCTCACCGGCTGGCCACGCGGTAGAGCAGGCCGCCGAGGCATGCGAACACCGCCAGCGCGACCACGTCATTGGTCGCGAAAGCGCCCAGCGCGCTCGAGAGCCCGGTCACGTGCGCCAGGTAGTCCGCCGCGGGTACCTGGGCGACGTCTGCCTGCTTCACCAGCGCGGCCGCGATCCCCGCGATGGCCACGCCGGCAAGCGCACCGCCGGCGATCAGCCCGCTGGAGAACAGCACGCCCGGGCCGGACTCGACCTCCGCGATGGACCGTGCGGCGCCGCGCGCTCGCCGCTCGACCAGCCAGCGCACCACGCCTCCCGCGAACATCGACGCGGACGTCGAGATCGGCAGGTACACGCCGACCGCGATCGGCAGCGACTGCAGGCCCATGAGCTCGATACTGAGCGTGAGGAACACCCCGATCAGGACCAGGCCCCAGGGGAGCTTCTGGGTGAGAATGCCGTCCGTCACCAGCGCCATGATGGTGGCCTTGGGCGAATCGAGCTTGGTGATCGGCCGCCCATCGAGTTCCCGGATCCTGCCGCCGATGCCCGGGTCCACCAGGTAGGCGACTTCGTGGGTCCCGGGATCGACCAGATACTTGCCCGGCTGGATGCCCTGGGTCGGCAGGTTCACCCGGACCACGTCGTAGTCGTGACCCGCGTGCTGCATGCGCTCGCCCAGCGAGGTGACCGACCGGGTCTCGGCGCCGGGCGCCGACGCCTGGAGCACCACCCCCGGATGAGGCTCGGGGACGATGTTGGTGTAGCTGGCATTGAGCAGCGTGAGGGTCCAGCCTACCGCCAACGCGGAGGTCACCGCGCCGATGATGATGCCGATCTGCTGCCGCTTGGGGGTCGCGCCGACCAGGAAGCCGGTCTTGAGGTCCTGGCTGGTGGCTCCGGCGTTGCTGGCGGCGACCGCGATGACGCCCGCGATCGAGATGGCGCCCACCCGGTGGTCCACGCCGGTCCAGCCGATGAGCAGGAAGATGGCGGTCGTTCCGATCAGCGCGGCGATGGTCATGCCGGAGACCGGATTGGCGCTCACGCCGATCTCGCCGGTAATCCGGGACGACACCACCACGAAGAAGAAACCGAACACCACGATGAGGATGGCGCCGAGCAGGTTGACGGCAAGCTGCGGCAGCGTGGTGAGCAGCAGTGCGAGGGCGACGGCGCCGACCACGGTGACCCAGACCGGCAGGTCCACGTCGGTGCGAAGCCGGCCGGCCCGCTCGCCCAGGCTGCCGCGGAGATCCTGGAACCCGCTCTTGAACGCGGAGAAGATGGTCGGCAGGGCGCGGATGAGCGCGATGATGCCGGCCGATGCCACCGCGCCGGCGCCGATGTAGAACACGAAGTTGGCTCGCACCTCGCCCGGGCTCATGTCGGCGATGAGCTTGGTCTCGGCGAAGATCGGCTTGCTGAGGCCGCTGCCGAACAGCTTGATGGCGGGGATCAGTACCAGGTAGGCCAGGCAGCCACCGGCGAACAGATAGCCCGCAATCCGCGGCCCGATGATGTAGCCCACGCCCAGCAGCTCGGGCGAGACCTCGGCGGAGATCGAGGCGCCCTGATAGCTCTTGGACACCCAGCCCGGGTACTCCTTCCATGCCTTGAGCCCGGACATCAGGAACTTGTAGCTGAAGGCGATCCCGAAGGCCTGGAACAGTCGCCGCGCCTGCAGGCCGCCCTTCTCGCCGGCCACGAGGACCTCGGCGCACGCCGTACCCTCCGGGTAGGTCAGCACGCCGTGCTCCTTGACGATCAGGGCCCGGCGGAGCGGGATCATGAGCAGCGTGCCCATCACGGCGCCCACCACCGCGATAATCGCGACTTTTCCGATGCTCAGGTCGTAGCCCATCAAGAGAATGGCCGGGAGCGTGAACACGACCCCGGCCGCGATGGACTCGCCGGCGGAGCCGGTGGTCTGGACGATGTTGTTTTCGAGGATGGTCGAGCGGCCCAGGGTTCGGAAGAATGCCACCGACAGCACCGCGATGGGAATCGAGGCCGACACGGTGAGTCCGATCTTGAGCGCGAGATACACGCTCGAGGCGGCGAACACGATGCCCAGGATGGCCCCCAGAATCAGGGCACGGACCGTGAGCTCGGCCGGTGACCGGGACGCCGGGACGAAAGGCTCGAAGGCGGCGCCCGAAGAGGCCGTATCGGGTCGAGGCGGGGTGGTGGTGGCCATGGTGCCGTTCGGTGAGGGAAGCAGGGATAGTAAGAAGGCGAAGGGCGCGCCGGAAGCGCGCCCTAGCCGTGACGAGTCGGAGGCCCGGGTGCCTACTCGTTGGGCCAGTTGCCCCAGATGCTGCAGTGGCCGGCCATGTCGCTTCCGAGCAGGGAGTGCTTCTGGATGGTGATGGCAGCGTTCATGACGGCCTGCGGCGCGACATGCAGGCGCAGGTTGGCCAGGGTGGCGAAGATCTTGCCGAAGTGATCCTGGCTCAGGCCGTGACCGGACTCGTGCAGCGAGACCGTCTCCACGTCGGTGGCCGCGCTGTTGTCGGTGTTGATGCCCCAGGGGAACGCATCGTTGTAGTAGGTCTCGCGGAAGGCGGCGTCGCCCTTTCGGTCATGATTGATGTCGGTCGGATTGACGCCGTCCTCGGTGAAGAAGAACGTGAAGGTGACGCCCAGGATGGACGCGCTGCCGCCCGGAGCGAGGAGGTCGAAGAACTCCGCGGGGTACCACCCGGCGTGCGTGATGTCGGCAAACGGGGTCCCGATCAGGCTGGGATCGTTGAACACGATACCGTCTATCACGTCGGGGTCGGCGCCGTTGTCGGAAACCTTGTTAATAGCAAATTTCGAGCAGGTGGTCGTGGTTTCCCAGGTATTCATCGCACGATCGATCGCCGCTTCGGTCTGGGCATTGGTGAGCGGCGTGCCGGTGTGGGTCGCGCCGTCGCTCTGGTCCACCAGGTAGGTGATCTCGGTCCCTTCACCGCGCCGGGGGTCGTTGGGGACGAACTGGAAATCCAGCTGCTTGTTGCCGCGATCGAAGGCGAACACTTCCTGTCCCGCGAACTGACCCCTGTCGCTGGTGACCCACTCGGCGTGGTCGACCCGGTACTTCGCGCCACGGGATGCGAGGATGGCGTTGGTCCGCTGGAGGAGGACCTGGGCGGATCCGCCGGTGTTGATCGTCTTTCTCACCTTCGCGAAGGCCACCGGGGCCGTGCTCGACTGGGACGTCGGAGTAGGGTCCTCATTACAGGCCGCGAGGAGGAGCGAAGCAGCGAGCGCGAAGTACCCGAACGGTCTGGTCATACCAGCATCTCCAGGAGGCAGGAGGTCGCAAGGTCGGAACGTCGAGGTAAGCGGAGCTGTATGACTGCGGCCAGCCGAGGGCTGGGAGAGCTCGGGAAAGCGCCCAAACATACCGTTGGCCCCCAGACCTGACAACGGATGTGACTGCCTAGGCCGTGCAGGACTTTGCGTATTGCATCATCCTCCGGGCGTGACTGTCCTCACCGCGCCTATCTGACCCCTGTTGCTAGTGTTGCCCGTCGGCTTCTGCCGGCGGGGATTCCGTTTCAGCGTGCTGGCGTGAGGCAGAGCAAGCCGACCCATCCGGGTCGTGCCGCCGCCTCCGCGCGAGGGCCAACCAGGGGAGGCTGTCATGTTGTGGACCATCTTCGTCATCCTGCTCGTGCTGTGGCTGCTGGGCATGGTGTCGTCGTACACGCTCGGTGGCTTCATCCACGTGCTGCTGGTCGTGGCGATCGTCATCGCCCTCATCCAGCTGATCCAGGGCAGGCGGGTCGTATGAAGCCGGCCGCGATCGTCGGCGTCGTACTGATCATCGTCGGCATCGCGGGTCTCGCCTTCGGCGGCTTCTCCTGGACCCATAAGGAGAAGGTGCTCGACGTCGGTCCGATCGAGGCCCACGCCGACAAGAAGGAATCGGTGCCGGTACCGCCGATCCTCGGGGCGCTGGCGCTGGTGGGCGGGGTCGTGTTGCTCGTGA